>JBCAZE010000064.1:0-15916 GCA_039700805.1 Pseudomonadota bacterium
TGATCAAGCTCGAGGGTGGTGATGGCCAACTCGAGGTCGTCGAGCACTTGGCGCGCCATGATATTCCGGTATGCGCTCACATTGGACTCAAGCCTCAAAGCGTTCACAAAATTGGTGGATTCAAGGTGCAGGGACGGGAGCCTGAAAAAGCGCAGCGCATGATCGAGGCGGCCAAACGCCTGGAATCCGCTGGCGCGGATATCGTTTTGTTGGAATGCGTCCCGAATGAACTTGGCGCCGCGATTCGCGACGCGTTGGAAGTGCCCGTCATCGGCATCGGCGCAGGTCCCGATGTCGACGGCCAAATACTGGTGCTCTACGACATTCTCGGAATCACGTTAGGCCGTACGCCGCGCTTTGTTCGAAACTACGCGACCGGTGCGAATTCACCACTTGAGGCAATCGGGGCTTACGTGGCTTCTGTTAAGGATCGCAGTTATCCGGCGCCTGAGCACTGTTTCTCATAAGTGAATCTCGGGCAAGCGACAATGCAGGTGATCCAATCGCTGGAGGTGATGCGTGAGCAGATTGCGGAATGGCGGGCTGACGGCGATCAAATCGTGCTGGTACCGACGATGGGTAATTTGCACTCCGGTCATTTAAGTCTGGTCTTGACGGCTAAGAACCTAGGTCAGCGCGTTGTCGTAAGCATCTATGTCAATCCAACCCAATTTGGCGAAGGTGAGGACTTTGGTAGTTATCCGAGGACGCTCAAAGAAGACTGCGAGCGTTTGATGGACGCCGGCGCCGATCTCGTCTTTACACCAGAGGAAAGCACGATGTATCCCCTAGGGGTTGCACGTGCGACGGCGATGCATATCCCGGAGATTTCAGCGCAACTCGACGGCGAGCACAGACCCGGACACTTTGACGGCGTAGCGACTGTTGTCTGTCGGTTGTTTGCGATGGTTGCACCCGACAAAGCGGTTTTCGGGCAGAAGGACTATCAGCAATTGCAGGTCATCCGGCAGATGGTGGCTGATCTTTCTTTGCCGGTTGAAGTCCACCAAGGCGCGACGGTGCGGGAAGAAGATGGTCTTGCGATGAGTTCGCGCAATCAATATCTCGATGCATCAGAGCGCCGACAAGCGCCAATGATTTACGCGGAGCTCAGCGCGATTCGGCGCGCGCTCTCGGAAGGACGTCGTGACTACCGATCGCTTGAAGCGGAGTCGCTTGCGCGATTGGAGGCGGCAGGTTTTCTTCCCGACTACGTGTCGATTCGCTTGCCCGACACGCTTGAAAAAGCGCGAGACCCTAAATGCCGCCATTGGGTTGTGCTGGCGGCAGCACAGCTCGGCAAGGCACGGCTGATCGACAATATTGTGGTCGATCTGACAGTTTAACCGCGCCCATCGTTCGTCTTCCGCAAGCGGTGGACCCACCTCTGGCGGCTATCATCACAGCCCATTGAGCCGCGACATCCGCTAGGCGATTCACCGGGAATCAGGCGCTTAGCACTAGATTTTGACGCGGATCACTTTTTTTGAACAGGTTTCCGAACTTCCCACGCCTTGTACTGGTATGGCGCTTCTATGCGCGTGTACGAACCAGCGAGGGGAAGGAAATGAACCAACCAAGTTTTCAAGCGATCCTAAGAGCATGGCTGTGCTCGATGGTGCTGGCGCTCGCCGCCTGCGGCGGTGGTGGCGATGACGGCCCGCCACCGATTGACACCGACAACGATGGCATCGCCGATATCACGGACACCGATGATGACGGCGATGGCGTGCCGGATACGGCAGACGCGTTTCCACTGGACCCTTCAGAGAGCGCCGACTTTGACGGCGATGGTACCGGTGACAACGCTGATACCGATGATGACAACGACGGCGTAGACGACGCTAATGATGCGTTTCCGAACGATGCCAACGAGTCAGCGGATACCGATAGTGATGGCGTGGGAGATAACGCTGATGCGTTCCCACAAGATCCCAACGAAACGGTCGATCTGGATGGTGACGGTGTGGGTGACAACGCCGATACCGACGACGATGGCGATGGTGTCGAGGACGCGAATGATGCCTTCCCACGCGATCCTGCCGAAAGTGTCGATACCGACGGCGATGGCACAGGCGACAACGCGGATACCGATGATGACAATGACAATGTCGCTGACAACGATGATGCGTTCCCATTGGATCCCGCCGAGTCCGTCGATACAGACGGCGATGGCGTTGGCAACAACGGTGATACCGATGATGACAATGACGGCGTGCTCGATGGCGACGACGACTTCCCGCTAAACGCAGCGCGTAGCAAGCCCATCGAGCCGCTGTTTCGCGATGCCACTGGCGCCATTGCATTACCGAACACGCCGGCTGCGAACCAGTTGTTATGGGTTGTGGATCAACTTGCTGCGACTTCTACCAGCGCTGCGGATATCGAGGCGCGATTCACGCAGGCGGCTCTGGATGCCATTCCAGTTGCTGATTGGCAGGCGTTTCTCGATGGCTTGAGGTCGGCAATACCCAATGGCACCGTTCAAGACATTATCACCATGAGTCCAACCAGCGTCCGTGTCCTTATCGGGAATGCAAATGAGCCGGCCAGCGGTCGGTTCATGGTGATCGGAACGACGTATGGCTCCGGTCTGATCGAATTCTTCAGCGCTCAGCCCTTCCCGTTGAATGGTTCTAACACCGGGGCGGCGGATCAAAATCTATCGTTCGCAGAGGCAGCGGATAAGCTGGAGACCATCGCCGAGGACGTCGGCGTGTTGATTGCGGAAATCGATGCCAACAATCAGTGCGTGCCGGTCTTTTCGCGAAACGCGGATGATGCCTTCGGCATTGCCTCGATCTTCAAGGTCTTCACGATGGGTGCGGTCGCGAACGCGATCAACGATGGCACGCTGGCGCGTGATCAGATGATTCCAATCATCGCCGATGATCTTGTGCTGGGCGGATCGATCAACGATGAGGTGGGCACCATGGCCTCCATCGAGGATCTAGCGGCAATGATGTTAGGTATCAGTGACAACACGGCGACTGAGCATTTGTTCAAGCTGGTTGGGCGCGCGGCCAACGAAGCCATCCTGGATCAGTTCGGCCATGCAAATCAAAACGCGATGGAGCCTTTTTTGTCCATGAATGAAGCGTTTCACCTGTTCTTTACCGTGTCGGCTGCGGATGCATTGGCGTATCTCAGTCTCTCTGAACAGGCGCAGCGCGACTATGTGAATAACGTACTGACACCGCTCGGCCCAGTCACCGTCTTTAGTCGTAACAACCCGGACATTCTCGTGCGAGGCCTATGGCAGGCCAGTCCGACCGACGTATGCAATGCAATGGCTGGACTTCGGCAATACAGCGATGTCAGCGCAGGGTTTGAGGTGGCTGATTTGGCTTATGGCGCGGAGACGCTCGTTGTCAACTTGCGCGAGAAATGGGAGCGCGTGTGGTTCAAAGGCGGCAGTCTCGACGATGGCCGTGGGCTGAGAGTCTTGACCTACGGCTGGTTGCTCGAGAGTGACAGCCGCGGTGCGTTTGCCGTCATTGTCATGACCAACAATGATTCCGGTGGCAATGCGCGGATCAATCAGTCGGCGGTGAGCTCGGTTTCGTCGCGCATCCTGGACCTCGTCGATGCTGCGAATTGATAGACGGTTTGTGTCCGGCGCAGGGAGGCGCCGGGTGCATCCACCATTGCTGGCAGGGGACAGCATGGATAAGCAACAAGATCACAGTGAGGTAGTAGCGGTGAAGCGAGCGCGACGCTTGTTGCGGATCTGCGACATCGCGGCAACGAAAACCGGCTCGGAAAGAGAAGCCTACTTGCGAAGCGCTTGCTTCGAGGAGCCGGAATTGCTTGCAGAAGCGCTCGCTATCCTGGATGCAGTCGCTACTTCAGATCGGTTCTTGCTTGATTTCGATTTGTTCCCGTCGCTACCCCCAGGGAAATCGAAATAGCATCGATCAATGCCACTCAGGTGTTAGGTTTTTCGTTGACGAGCTGCTCACGCAGGCGAGCAAACTCTGGCGCGTCCTCTGCATCGACAGACGGATAGGTGATTGGCAACGCTTCGAGCGTGCGACGAACAATGTCAGCCACCAAGAAACGCATTGTCGGTTTGTCGTCGGCAGGAATCGCGTACCACGGCGCCCAAGGTTTGGAGGTCGCGGCGATCGCTGATTCATAGGCCTTCATATAGTCGTCCCAATAGCCGCGTTCGCGTAGGTCGTTGGGCTCAAACTTCCATTGCTTGCTTGGATTATCCAGCCGATCAATGAACCGTTGTCGTTGCGCTTCTTTCGATACGTTCAAGAAAAACTTGAGGACGACAGTACCGTTGCGCGCGAGGTGTTTTTCCTGATCTGCGATTGACGCCATCCTTGCCGACCAGTATGCGTCGCTGTCTTCATGGTGCGGTAGCTTCTGGTTATCGAGGATGCCGGGGTGGACTCTGACGACGAGTACTTCTTCGTACTGACTACGGTTGAAGACGCCGATGCGCCCGCGTTCTGGCAGCGCGCGCGTCGTGCGCCAGAGAAAATCATGGTCCAGCTCGGTCGATGAGGGGCGTTTGAAGCTATGCACATCGCAACCGGCTGGATTGACGCCCGACAGTACATTACGGATCGTGCTGTCCTTGCCCGCTGCGTCCATCGCTTGAAAAACCAGTAGCATCGAGAATCGGTCGTGCGCATAAAACTTGCGCTGCAGCTCTGCGATGGTTTTGACTTCGCCGCGCAGACGTTTGCGCCAGTATTTTTTGCCGCCTTCCTCATCATGACGGGTCGGCGCATCGGCGATGCGAAAGCTGCCATCGGTGGGTGCGAGATAGGGGCTATCAATGGCCTCGAACTGTATTGTCATTTGATGTTCCGTTAGCTAGTGGTGTGTTGCGCGTAGGCCCAATTGGCATGCCTGACGACTTGATCGTTGTCGCTAGTTTGCAGGTGGGCAATCGCCGCTCGGATGGATTCTGTCGTTTCCGCATTGCCTAACGCAACCGCGATATTGCGTTGCCAACGATGAAACCCGATTCGTCGTATGGCGCTGCCCGCCATCGCATCGTACCAATACGACTCGCTCCAGTAGGCGAGATCCGCGAGTGCGACATTGTCCAGTGAATGCCGTGGCATGAAATCGGGTTCGTTCGTGCGTGTGGCGAATTTATTCCACGGACAGACCAGCTGACAGTCGTCACAACCATAGATTCTGTTGCCGATCGGTTTCCGAAGCGCCTCAGGGATATCGCTGTCGTGCTCGATCGTGAGATACGAAATGCATAATCGTGCATCAAGTTGGAATGGTGCCACGATGGCCTTTGTCGGGCAGATATCGATACATGCTCGGCAGGTACCGCAATGCGCATCGGCCGGCACGTCAGCGGGCAGTGGAAGATCGGTTAATAGCTCACCAAGAAAAAACCAAGAGCCCGCACGCTTGTTGATCAGGTTCGTATGTTTACCGATCCAACCGAGTCCCGCATTCGCTGCGAGCGGCTTCTCAAGCACCGGCGCGCTGTCGACGAATGGTCGGGCATTGAGGTGACCAACCGTATCGCGAATTCTCGCGGCGAGGTGTTTGAGTCGTTTACGCATGAGTTTGTGATAGTCACGACCGAGTGCGTAGCGCGATACGTAGGCTTTCGTCGGATGATCGAGCAATTTGAGCGCTTGGTCTTGGGCCTCTGGCAGGTAGTCCATGCGCACGCTGATCACCGACAGGGCGCCGGGTTGCAGCAGATCCGGTTTCAACCTCAGCTCGGCACGCTGCGCCATATAGGCCATCTCGCCGTGAAACCCGCGACGGAGCCACTCGGTTAAGGTCGCACGGTGTTGCGCAACGTCAATTCCCGTAACGCCCATTGCGGAAAACCCAAGCTCACTTGCCCATTCAGCGATCTCGGACTTTAGCCGATTCGCATCGTGCAACGGGTTGTCATGTGATTCATGCATCCCGCGAGTATAATCACCGCATGATTACGCTGCCTATCGATATCTATTCTGCGGATGGCGTCAAAGCGCTCGATCGCAGCGCCATCGACGAATTCGGGATTCCGGGTTACACGCTCATGCGTCGAGCAGGTGCTGCCGCGCTGTCGGTCATGAATCAACGCTACCCAGGCTTGCAGTCGATGCTTGTGTTGTGCGGTGGAGGCAATAACGGCGGCGATGGCTATGTGGTTGCAAGACTCGCGCGTGCCGCGGGATTGGCGGTGCGGGTTGTGGCTTTCAGCGACCCTAGTGGACTAAAGGGAGACGCGGCGCTCGCTTATGAGGAATTTACCGCGTCGGGTGGCTCGCTGCGCCCGTGGGATCCATCGCTTATCGGTGCGACCGGCATGGTTGTTGATGCGTTGATTGGTAGCGGTTTAAAAGAAGATGTCCGGCCAGATTATGCCGAAGCGATCAACGCCTTAAATCAAGCAGGCACGCCGATTACATCGCTTGATATTCCATCAGGTCTCGACGGTGATACCGGAATCGTGCGCGGCACAGCCGTGCGGGCGAATCTAACAGTGACCTTTGTGGGTCTAAACAGTGGCCTGTTCATGGCTGAGGGGCCGTTGCATTGTGGCCGCTTGGTGTTTGCGGATTTGGAATTACCCGATGAGGTGTACAGGCGTGTGACACCGGTCCTTCGTCGCCAATATCGCGATGAGGTCGGTCGGCATTTGCCGCCGCGCACACTGAATTCTCACAAAGGCCAGTTCGGCCATGTGTTATGCGTCGGTGGTGCTGAAGGCATGCCCGGCGCGGTTCGGCTAAGCGCAGAGGCGGCGCTGCGCGGTGGTGCGGGGCTTGTGACCGTAGCGACCGCACCGTCTCATGCCGCAAGCATCGTCGCGGCCAGACCGGAATTGATGACACAAGGCGTGGATGCGGGCGACGCGCTCGACGCATTGCTAGAGCGGGCAACCATTGTTGTTTGCGGACCAGGCCTGGACACTGGTGACTGGGGTCGCAGTCTGCTGTCACGTTGTGTCGCGAGCGGCAAGCCGATGGTACTCGACGCAGATGCATTGAATATCGCGTCAGAGGATGCGGGATTTTGGCAGATGCTCAAAGCCCCTTGCATCATCACGCCGCACCCGGGTGAGGCGGCACGCCTGATCGATAGTACGCCTGCTGACGTGCAATCAGATCGGCTCGCTGCGTTATCGGCGTTGCAGTCAATGACTGGTGCCGTCACTGTGTTGAAAGGAGCCGGTACGCTCGTCGGCGTCGACGGCGATGTGCCGTCGCTTTGTCCATTTGGCAATCCTGGAATGTCAGCACCTGGCATGGGTGATGTTTTGGCAGGCCTGATCGGCGCGCTGTTTGCGCAGGGTCTTGATGCGGCATCGGCAGCGCGTATTGGTGTACTTGTGCATGCGCTCGCGGGAGACTCGGCCGCCAGGCGAGGGGAACGTGGATTGCTCGCGGGTGAGCTGTTGCCTGAACTGCGCCACTGGTTGAATCCGCGGAATAGTCGATGAGCACAGATTGGCGGCTCGCTCTCGCGGATGATGCCGCGACGGCCGCGCTAGGTGCTGCGTTTGCGCACGGACTGACGGCGCTCGATCGAGCGCCAGGATTGGCATTAGCTGGCGATCTTGGTGCGGGCAAAACCACGTTAGCACGCGGGTTCATTCGTGCTTTGGGGTATACCGATCCGGTGCCCAGCCCCACGTACACACTGCTCGAGCCGTATCAGCTGGGCTCGTTCTTAGTGAGTCACCTGGATCTCTATCGACTCGCCGATGACAGCGAGCTTGAGGCGTTAGGGTGGCGAGACCTTGATGAAACGGTAAGACTTGTAGAATGGCCAGAGCGTGCTTCGTCGTTGCTGAAATCGCTGGATGTCGTGTTGACGCTCTCTTGGGTGGGTACCGGTCGCAGCGCCCATGTGCTTGCCAACAGTGCTTTGGGAGATCGCTGGATCGCAGCGGCTCAGCTGGAAATACCCTCCTAACCTAAGTGTCAACTCTCAATCCACATTAGCAATTCAGCGTAGGTTCATATTTTGAAAGAGATTATTGCTTGCAAACGGGCGCAAGTGGGCGCTAGTATGCGTTGACGGCGTGACATAATCAGGTTCCTTTCGGTATGGCGAGGCTCATAACAACAATCATCCTAGGCTGTCTGTGTATCACGCGTGCTGATGCTGGCACGACCGTTGAGGGGGTGCGGGCTTGGGCGGAGTCAGATCACACACGCATCGTGCTGGATATGAGTGCGAATGCCCCCCATCACTTGTTCACCTTGAAAAACCCCAACCGCGTTGTCGTCGACATCTCGGGTGGCGACCTTGCGGATATTCAACAGCAATTGCCAAGCAATGTTGGTGTCGTGAAGGCCGTACGTATTGCGCAGCGCAATGGCAAGGACTTGCGTATTGTGCTGGATCTTGATCGAGCGATTAGTGCGCGGAGCTTCTATGCTGGCCCGGCGCGTGGCAGCGCTGAGCGCTTGGTTATTGATCTTGGCAATCGTCGTGAGCAACAAACCGTCAAGCGAGCCACCGCAGGCAAAAGAGACATCGTCATTGCTATCGATCCCGGCCACGGTGGGCATGACCCGGGCGCGATCGGTAAGAACAAAACCCGCGAAAAAGATGTCGTTCTCGCGATCGCGCACCGACTGGCGGAACGCATTAATCGAGAAGAGGGCTTTAGCGCGTTTCTAACGCGCAACAATGACGTCTTCGTGCAACGCCGCGATCGGATGGAAGTGGCGCGACGTGCCGAGGCTGACTTGTTCATTTCTGTGCACGCGGATGCATTCCATGATCGCCGTGCGCGGGGTTCGGGTGTCTACGCACTAAGCCTTAATGGCGCTGAGAATGAAGCGAACAAACGCTTGGCGGACTCTCAGAACCAGTCGTTTGTGATTGGTGTTGATCGTCCCGACAATGATCCGCTGCTGGCATCCGTCCTCATGGACTTGTCACAGAACGCGACGATTCGCGCGAGTCTGGATGTCGGGAGCTACGTGCTTGAGCAGATTGGCACTGTCAATAAGCTGCATCGTCCGACGGTTCAGCAAGCGGGTTTCACGGTTTTGTTGTCGCCGGATGTGCCTTCGATCCTGGTTGAAACCGCATTCATCAGTAATCCCGACGAGGAGCGCAAGCTCTCGAGTAGTGCACATCAGAAGAAGATCGCAGGCGCGATTTTCGAAGGGGTGCGACAGTATTTTTATGCGAACGCACCAGCCGGGACGTTAGTGGCGACGAGAGCGACGGGCAATGGTCCTCGGTGTCCGCGGAACTATGAAATTGGGCCGGGCGACACGCTGAGTGGTATCGCGGATCGATGTCAGATTAGCGTCAGCCGATTGCGGCGTGAGAATCAATTGGCGAACGATCGTATCCGCGTGGGTCAAGTACTGAGAATTCCCGCAGGCGGCTGATCGGCTAGCGGCGCGACCATCGCGTGTGAAAGAATAGTGCGCTGTCACCTCATGTCGCAGCTGCAATGCCCATACAGCAACTCTCCGATCATCTGATCAATCAAATCGCCGCCGGCGAGGTTATCGAGCGCCCAGCGTCCGTGGTCAAAGAGCTGGTTGAGAACAGTCTCGACGCTGGCGCAAATCGCATCACTATCGAGGTCGAAGGGGGCGGTAGTCGCCTGATTCGAGTCCGTGACAACGGCTTTGGTATCCCGCGCGAGCAGTTGCCTCTTGCGTTGTCGCGCCACGCGACCAGTAAGATTGCGAGCCTGGATGATCTGGAATGCGTGGCGTCGCTGGGTTTCCGCGGCGAAGCGCTGCCTAGTATCGCGGCCGTTAGTCGCCTGACGCTAACGTCGCGAACGTCAGATGACGACAGCGCTTGGCAGTTGGTCGTGACCGGCGGTCAATTCAGTGCGGCGGAGCCAGCGGCTCAAAACCAAGGCACAACGATCGCAGTACGAGACTTGTTCTACAACACGCCGGCTCGTCGCAAATTTCTCAAAACGGAAAAGACAGAATTCAGACACATCGATCAAATTGTCCGTCGGCTGGCGTTAGCGCACAGCGAAGTGGCGTTCGAACTCGCTCACAACGGCAAAGTTGTTTTCTCAGTCGCTATTGCCGAAACCGCGCATGATCAAGATCATCGTGTCGGCCAATTACTCGGTGAAGCGTTCATCGATGCGTGCGTCAAAATCGAGCACGAGGCCGCTGGACTTGCGTTGCGCGGCTGGCTTGCATTACCGACTTTCTCGCGCAGTCAGGCGGATATGCAACATACCTATATCAATGGCCGATGGGTGCGTGACAAAACGCTGATGCATGCGGTAAGACATGGATTTCGTGATGTGCTTTTCCATGGTCGTCACCCGGCATACGTGTTGATGTTGGCCTTGGATCCGGCGCGCGTAGACGTCAATGCACACCCGGCCAAGCATGAGGTTCGTTTTCGAGATTCGCGAAGTGTCCACGACTTCGTATTCCGCACGGTCGAGACCGCGCTCGCCAATACCCGCCCTGGAGCGGATTCCGAACGGCCGTCTCCGGCGGCATTTTCATCTCCCGCAACGGTAAGCTACGCGGCGCAGCCGGCGCGCCAGTCTTCCTTGGGATTGCTATCCATGGTCGCGGAAACACCGCCCGTGCGAGATGCAACAATGGCGATTGATCACTCACGCCCCTCGGATGGCGGCGTTGTAGAAGACAGTTCGCCACCGCTCGGCTATGCATTGGCGCAGTTACATGGTGTTTATGTGCTGGCGCAGAACAGTGAGGGTCTGGTACTGGTCGACATGCACGCAGCCCATGAACGCATCACCTATGAGAAGCTAAAAAAGGACTTCGGTAATCGAGCCATCGTCAGGCAGCCGCTGTTGGTGCCATTGCGTGTTGCCCTCGCAAGTCGCGAAATCGATCTGGTGGAGCAACACCAAGCATCACTGACGGAAATGGGGCTCATTGTGGAGTCTAGCGGCGCTGACGCTGTTGTCATCAGAGAGATTCCAAGCTTGTTGTCGCAGGACGATGCGGAGACCTTATTGCGCGATGTGCTTTCGGATATCGCCGAAAAGGGCAGCAGCCAGCGCTTAGATGATGTGACGGATGACATGTTGGCGACGATGGCATGTCACCATTCTGTTAGGGCGAATCGCCAACTGACCATCAGTGAAATGAATGCGCTACTCCGCGAGATGGAACGAACCGATCGCGCGGATCAGTGCAATCATGGCAGACCGACTTGGACGCAATTGTCCATGCAGTCTCTCGATCAGTTGTTCTTGAGAGGGCAATGACAGGTAGACGCGCTGGCCAGCCACCGGTGTTGTGTCTGCTTGGGCCAACGGCGAGTGGTAAGACGGAAGTTGCAATCCGTCTCTCTGAGACTTTCCCGGTCGACATCATTAGCGTCGACTCTGCGATGGTCTATCGGGGTTTGGATATCGGCTCAGCGAAACCGGATGCCGAGACCTTGCGCCGAGCGCCACATGCGCTCGTCGATATCATGGAACCCGAGAATGCCTATTCGGTGGCACAATTTCTCGAGGATGCCACCCACGCCATCAAGGCCTCGCATGCGCAAGGCCGTATCCCGCTGCTCGCTGGCGGCACAATGTTGTACTTCAATCGTCTACTTGGTGGGTTGGCCGATCTTCCCGCTGCGGATCATGCTGTTCGTGCTGGCATCGATGCTGAAGCGGCCTCGCTAGGTTGGCCAGTGCTTCACGAGCGGTTGAAATCGCTAGATCCCGATGCGGCTTTGCGCATCGCGCCAAACGACGCGCAACGGATTCAGCGGGCATTGGAAGTCCATGCGTTGACAGGACAGACGATCACGGCATTACAACGGCAGAACGTCACAAGGCCAGCCTTTGACTTTCACTGTTTGGCGCTGATCAATGACGACCGTGCGCGATTGCATCAGGCCATCAATGGGCGTCTTGATCGCATGATCGCAGAAGGGTTAATTGCGGAAGTCGAGGGGCTATTGGCGAGGCCGCGAATAAATCGCGATTTGCCGAGTATGCGCGCCGTCGGCTATCGGCAGATCGCCGCCTACCTCGCGGGCGATTTGACACGGGATCAGGCCATCGCGGACGCTAAAACTGCCACGCGGCGGCTCGCCAAAAGACAGTTCACTTGGCTGCGCGCGATGGACGCATTGCACCGTGTTGATCCCCTTGAAACCGGATTTTTCGACCGTATCTCGATATGGACGGAGCAAATTGTCGAATAAGCGTATGAGACGTTCGTATTTTACGTCATCATTATCACGATAATGCTGCCGAGCACGACATTTCGCTGTGCTAACATCGATCCATAATCGGGCGTCGCTCTCGGACACAAGAGCCTCAAGCCCGCTCTAGAAAACACCGGCGATTTGCTTGGGCGCAATGACAACGGTGAGTGTCCCAATAAAAATCAAGGAGATTCCCATGGCTAAAGGGCAATCGCTACAAGATCCGTTTCTGAACGTACTGCGCAAGGAAAAGGTGCCGGTCTCTATTTATCTTGTTAACGGCATCAAGCTGCAGGGACAAATCGATTCTTTCGACCAGTTTGTTGTGCTGTTGAAGAACAGTGTCAATCAGATGGTTTATAAACATGCAATCTCCACCGTTGTGCCGGCGCGCAACATCCGACTGCCGTCCTCTGAGGACGAGGGCAGCAGCGCGGACTAACGCGCGGTCCACAGGAGATATCGGGAGTTTGACCGCGACGAATGTTTGAGCGGCCTAAGAGCGGCGAGCGAGCGCTTGTCGTACATCCGGTATTCACCGAATCCGATTCTTGTGATGTGCACGAGTTCATCGAACTCGCGCTGTCTGCGGGTGCCGAGGTGGAAGACACCGTCATTGTGCAGCGAGGTCGACCCGAGGCGCGCCTGTTAATTGGTGCGGGCAAGGTCGACGAGCTCGCTGCGATCGTGCGTGAACACGGCATTGAGCTCGTGCTGTTCAGTCATCGGTTATCGCCGAGTCAAGAACGCAACCTCGAAAAGATATTGCGCTGTCGAGTTCTCGACCGCAGTGGTTTGATCCTCGATATCTTCGCGCAGCGAGCGCGCTCTTTCGAAGGCAAGCTGCAAGTCGAACTTGCGCAGTTGCGGCACTTATCGACACGGCTTGTTCGCGGTTGGACCCACTTGGAGCGTCAAAAAGGTGGCATTGGTCTTCGCGGACCTGGCGAAACCCAGCTTGAGACAGATCGGCGGTTGGTGCGCCAACGCATTGCTAAACTCACGTCGCGACTTGAAAAAGTTGATAAACAGCGTGAACTCGGTCGTCGTAATCGTTTGAAAAATGAGATTCCAACGATTGCACTGGTGGGTTACACCAACGCCGGCAAGTCGACGTTATTCAATACGCTGACCGACGCGGATGTCTATGCAGCGGATCAGTTGTTCGCCACATTGGATCCGACACTGAGGCGCTGGTCTCTGGGCCAGCATACAGACGTGGTCCTGGCGGATACCGTCGGTTTCGTCTCAGATTTACCGCATGAGCTTGTGGCCGCGTTCAAGGCGACACTGACGGAGACCCGAGAAGCGGATATGATTCTGCATGTTATCGATGCAAGTGATCCAGAGCGGTCATTGCGAGAGCAGCAGGTTAATCAGGTGCTAGACGACATCGGTGCAGGCGATGTCCGACAGATTAGGGTCTATAATAAGATCGACGCCGCCGGGCAGCTTGCGCATGCAACGGCTGGGGGCGAGGACGCGCCGCCGAGTGTGTGGATCTCGGCCCTTACTGGAAGCGGGCTTGATATCCTTAAAGATACGTTGCTCTCGCAATTCCGGCAGACGCGCGTTAAGGGTTTGCTTCGTTTGGATGCGCATGAAGGCCAGGTACGCGCGCGATTGTTTGATGCGGGTGCTGTGGTCAACGAAGATTACGCGGACGATGGCCGAATAGTGTTGGCCGTCGATACGGCAAGAAAAACGTTTTTGCAGTTATGCCGACAGACAGGGCTGGATGCGTCGCGACTCGAATCGCCAGACGCGTTGAGTGGTGAGTCGGCGATGTCAATGTAATGGCTAGCGAACGATCGCTGCCTGAAGAGTGGATAGATAGACATGGCGTGGAATGAATCCGGAAATGGCAAAGATCCGTGGGGCAACAACCGACGGCGACCTGCCGCAGACAACGACCTCGATAAGATGGTTGGCAATCTGCAGAAGAAACTCAATCGTATGTTCGGTGGCGATGGCGGCGATAACCCCGCACTCGGCCTCGGCGCGGTATTGGTTATTGGTCTCATCGTTTGGGGATTGACGGGATTTTATCGCGTTGACCAAGCAGAACGTGGCCTTGAACTTCGGTTTGGAAAGTTCACAACGATGACGGACCCGGGGTTGCATTGGCACATGCCATATCCGATCGAAACCGTTGAACTTGTGAATGCGTCCGTGATCGACCGCTTCGACAAGCGGATCTCGATGTTGACCGCCGATGAAAACTTTGTCGACATCGATCTCGCGGTCCAGTACCGGCGCTCGAATCCGATCGATTATCAGTTCAATGTGAGAAACCAAGGTGAGACCATTGCTGATGTTAGCGAGAGTGCCATTCGCGAAGTCGTCGGAAAGCGCACCGCTGACTTCACACTGGTCGGGGACCGGGCTGAGGTTGCGAGTCAAACCAAGGAACTGATCCAGAACGCACTTGATACCTACAAAGCGGGTGTTGAAGTGACATCGGTCAACTTGCAGCAAGTCGACTTTCCAAAGGAAGTGCAGGGCGCGGTGCAAGACGCGGTGAAAGCGCGGGAAGATAAAGAGCAAGCGAAGTTGAGCGCTGAGACCTATGAGAACCAAGTCATCCCGATGGCACGTGGTGAGCGTGCACGACTAATCGAGAACGCAGAAGCGTATAAACAAAAGGTCATCAACGATGCGGAAGGTGACACAGCGCGATTCTCAGCGCTGCTGGTTGAGTACACGCTTGCGCCAGAAGTGACGCGCGAACGTTTGTATATCGATGCTATTGAGTATGTCTACAGCAACACCAATAAGGTGTTCATCGATACGGATGGCAACGGCAATCTTTTGTATTTGCCGATCGATAAGATGATTCAGAATGGTGGTAGCGCCGTCCGTACGCCTGTCACTGGTAACCGACAGTTAGAGAGTGTGCAGCCGGTGCAGCCTGCCAATAGCAATCCGCGTGCTCGGAGGACTCGATAATGAATGCAAAATTTTCAGGCTTTCTTGTCATCGTAGGCTTGGCGCTGATTGCGCTCGCGATGTCTGCGTTCACGGTCGACGAGCGTGAGCATGCGCTTAAACTCAAGTTTGGCGAGATCGTCAAAGCCGACTACGAGCCAGGTCTGCATTTCAAAGTCCCTGTCGTCAACAACGTATTGAAGTTTTCGGATCAGGTCCTAACGTTTTCACCAGATCCGGAAGAAATTCTGACATCTGAGAAAAAGCCGGCCTCAGTCGATTTTTTCGTGAAGTATCGAATCACTGATCCACTCGAGTATTACGTGTCTACACGCGGTATTCGTGTGGAGGCTGAGAATCGACTGTTGGAGATCATCAAGGCGGCCATTCGAACCGAATTCGCCAAGCGCACAATGCAGGAAGTCATCTCGTTGGAGCGCAACGAGCTGATGCGCGACATGATGAGTGAAGCGTCGTTGCTTGCTGATGACCTCGGTATCAGTCTGATTGATGTGCGGGTCAAACAGGTTGAGTTTTCGGCACGCGTCGCGCAGTCGGTGTTCAACCGTATGAGTGAAGAGCGCGCGAGGATTGCTGCGGAGCTACGCGCTGAAGGTAACGAGGAAGCAGAGCAGATTCGCGCTGCTGCGGATCGACAAAGCACGGTGATCCGCTCTGAGGCCTATCGCGATGCTGAACGCATTCGCGGTGAAGGCGATGCAGCCGCCGCGAAGATCTACGCCGATGCGTATAACGCTGATCCAGAGTTCTATGCGTTTTATCGCAGTATCGAAGCTTATAAGAATTCACTTGGCAAGAACGGCGACTTGTTGGTACTCGATCCGGACAACGACTTCTTCCG
>JBCAZE010000065.1:0-15736 GCA_039700805.1 Pseudomonadota bacterium
GTTCGCGTTCGGTCCGATGTCCGCGTATGCGGCAGAGGGCTTTGGCGATGGTGCCCAACACTTTTCAGATCTCGATGGGCTGATCACATCGGTGCGTGAGTTGCTTTCGGGCGACGTGGCATTGCTGGTCAAAGGTTCACGTTCAATGCGCATGGAACGCGTAGTTAATGCGTTGCGCGCGGAGACGTAATCATGTTGCTTTGGCTCACCGAATACCTCACACAATACGCCTCAGGCTTCAATGTCTTCAGTTATCTGACAATGCGCGCCATTCTTGGAGCATTGACGGCATTGGTACTGAGCTTCGTGATCGGCCCGTCCATGATCACGCGATTAGCAACGCGTCAGATTGGTCAGACAGTGCGTGATGACGGTCCGGAATCGCACTTGACCAAGGCGGGCACGCCAACGATGGGTGGCGCACTGATCCTCATCGTTATCGCGATCAGTACGCTGCTTTGGGGTGATCTTGGTAACCGCTTTATCTGGGTCGTTGTGCTGGTCACGCTGAGCTTCGGCGCCATCGGATTCTATGACGATTGGAAAAAGTTGGTCCTAAAGGATAGCGCCGGCCTCGCAGGTCGTTACAAGTTATTGTGGCAGACCATGTTTGGCTTGCTGGCCGCGATCGTGCTCTACAGGACAGCAACGAGTCCGGTTGAGACGCAGCTCATCGTGCCTTTTTTCAAGAATGTCGCTATTCCCCTTGGGATTGCGCAGATTGCGTTCGCCACGTTCATGATCGTTGGCTTTAGCAACGCTGTTAACTTGACAGACGGGCTGGACGGCTTGGCGATCATGCCTACTGTATTGGTTGGTGGCGCGCTCGGCATTTTCGCTTACGTTGCGGGTAACGTGAATTTTTCCGGATACCTCGGTGTTCCCTACGTCGCAGGTGCTGGGGAGGTACTGGTGTTTTGTGCTGCGTTGGGCGGCGCTGGTCTCGGCTTCCTTTGGTTCAATACCTATCCCGCGCAAGTATTCATGGGCGATGTGGGTGCGCTCGCGCTGGGCGCGGCATTAGGCGTCGTGGCCGTGATCGTGCGCCAGGAATTGGTGCTGGTCATCATGGGCGGCGTCTTCGTCGTAGAGACCCTCTCAGTGATCATTCAGGTCGCGTCATTCAAGTTGACCGGCAAGCGGGTGTTTCGAATGGCGCCCATTCATCACCACTACGAGTTGAAGGGTTGGGCTGAGCCCAAGGTCATCGTTCGTTTCTGGATCATCACCGTCATTCTGGTTTTGGTCGGACTTGCGAGTTTGAAGATACGATGATGGCAACGGCGGCACCCACAACTTGGATGGTGCTCGGTCTTGCAGCGACCGGCCGCTCGATCGCGCGATGGTTATCGCAGCGAGACGATCGCGTTGTGCTGGTAGATGATCAGATCACCATCGACAGGGCTGCGTTCGAAGCGATTTTGCCCCGCGCAGACATCGTGCTTGGGCAATCGGAGTCTGTATCGCTGGACGGAGTCGATACGGTGATCACATCGCCCGGCTATGCCCCAACACATCCACTACTTCGTCGTGCAGCGGCAGAAGGCGTTCCTATCGTCAGTGATGTGGAGTTGTTCTGTCGGGAAGCACGCGGGTCGGTGGTCGCGGTGACCGGCTCCAACGGCAAAAGCACCGTCGTCACGCTCCTCAATGAAATGTGCCAAGCGGCTGGCGTTAAGGCGCGTGCCGGTGCCAATCTTGGCACACCGGCGTTGGATCTTCTCAGTCCGGACGAGGAGATGATCTATTTGCTAGAGCTGTCCAGTTTCCAGCTTGAGCGGACCGACAGTCTCAACGCGCATGTCGCAACCGTTCTGAATCTAAGTGAAGACCATATCGATTGGCATGGTTCGTTGGCGGCCTACCGCGCAGCGAAACTTAAGATTTACGAACACTGTGAGTTTGCGGTGATTAATGGTGATCAGCCTTCGCTGTCACCGGCTCCGGACAACGATGCCTTGTTAGTAGAGTTTGTGAGTGGTGAGCCCGGTTCGCGTCAGTTTGGCGTAACGGAAGTCTCCGGCGAGCAATGGCTGTGTTTTGGTGATCAAGCGTTGATCGCCGTGGCCGACTGCGCGCTTCGTGGCGAACACAACATTGCCAATATGTTGGCAGCGTTGGCGATCGCAAGTGCGATCGACCTGCCGTTGTCGGCGATGCGCGATGTCTTGAGACGTTTTCGTGGTCTTGCACATCGGCATCAGCATGTCGGCGACTTTCAAGGTGTCAGTTGGATCAACGATTCCAAGGCGACGAACATCGGTGCGTCATTGGCGTCGATTGAAGCGGTCAGTGGCCCCATTATTTTGTTACTCGGTGGGCGTACCAAAGGTGAATCTTTGGATGCGTTGATCGATCAATTGCCAACGCGCGTTAAATTCTGCGTCGTTTATGGCGAGAATCGAGCGCAGCTTGCAACGCTGTTGGAGGCGCGGTTGCGCGATCACGCATCGGTTGCATCGCTCGACGAGGCGGTCAATGTCGCCGCGTCCGTCGCCCGCGTCGGTGACACTGTGTTGCTGGCGCCGGCGGCAGCAAGCCAAGATGCATTTAGCAACTACGCGGCTCGGGGTGACCGATTCGTTGAATTAGTTCGGGAGCGATGCGCATGAGTGTCGCAGATAGAGCCACGATGAACGTGACGCTCCCGTTCCGAGAGTGGACGTCGTTTCATGTCGACAAACGCTTGTTGTTGATCGCCGCGATGCTGCTCGGTATTGGCCTTGTGATGTTGACGTCAGCGTCGGTTGGTGTGGGTGAGAAACTTCACGGTGACGCCTTTTACTTTTTGAAGCGTCAATTACAGGCGATTGCGCTGGGGTTGGCGGCTGGTGCGGTGCTCCTTGCGATCCCGCTCAGTGCCTGGGAGCGACTCAGTTTTCTAGTCCTGCTATTCGGCTTGATCTTGCTCGCGATTGTCGTGGTGCCAGGCGTTGGCAATACCGTCAATGGTGCAACGCGGTGGTTGTCTGTCGGTGGCCTGACGTTACAGGCATCCGAACCCGCAAGAATTGCATTGCTTTTGTACATCGCGGGCTATGCAGTACGCCAACAACAATCATTGCGTCATGAGTTTGTCGGTCTATTACGTCCGATGCTGGTGCTTGCGTTGGCCGCTTTTCTTTTATTGCTCGAGCCTGATTTTGGTGCGGCAGTCGTTTTGCTGGCGACTGCGCTTGGGTTGTTATTCCTCGCAGGCGCACGCGTTCGAGACTTCTTGATTTTCGTCTTGATTGGTCTTGCGGTCTTCATCCCGCTCGCGCTGATTTACAAATACCGCCTGCGCCGGGTTCTCGCATTTCTCAATCCATGGGCTTACGAGAACGACGAAGGTTTTCAGCTAATTCAATCGCAGATGGCCATCGCTGGCGGCGAGTGGTTTGGAGCCGGTCTTGGCAACAGCGTGCAGAAGCTCTTCTATCTGCCGGAGGCACACACCGATTTCGTGTTTGCCGTATTTGCTGAAGAGTTCGGGTTCGTTGGGACTGCGATACTCGTTGGTCTTTTTATGGCCCTGATTGTTCGCATCATCCGAATCGCGCGCGAGGCGGCGGCGCTTTCGCTGTGGTTCGAGGCTTACGTGGCGACGGGCATTGGCATTTGGCTCGGTCTTCAGAGTTTTATCAATATCGGCGTCAATCTTGGCTTACTACCGACCAAAGGGCTGACGTTGCCGCTGATCAGCTACGGTCGCTCCAGCATCATCGTTGTGATCGCAGCCTTGTGCTTGGTACTGCGAGTGGCGCACGAAGTGCGGCGGGCAGAGTTGGGCGTCACTGCCAGCGGGAGGCGCAACCGATGAGTCGTGCACCCATCATGATTATGGCCGGTGGTACCGGTGGACATATCTATCCCGCATTGGCAATTGCGCGGGCACTCAGTGCGTGTTCGCAACCGGTGATCTGGTTGGGTACTCCAAGCGGTATGGAGTCCCGTGTTGTGCCTAAAGCAGGATTCGATATCGAACCGATCAATATCAGCGGACTGCGAGGTCGTGGTTTAGTGGGTTGGCTGATGGCGCCATTTCGTTTGAGTCTCGCCGTTTGGCAATCCTGGTCCGCGATGCGTCGCCATCGTCCGCGGCTTGCGATTGGTCTTGGTGGATTCGTTAGCGGGCCGGGCGGCATTGCCGCGCGTCTTGCCGGTGTTCCCTTGGTGATTCACGAGCAAAACGCGATCGCTGGACTGACCAACCGTTGGCTATCACGATGGGCGCAAGCCGTGTTGCAAGGTTTTGATCGCGCCTTCGCTGCGAAGACCGGTGCTGTTACTGTCGGCAATCCTGTGCGCGCGGATATCCTTGCCATCGATTCGCCAGCGCTTCGCTACGCCGAACGGAAAGGCCCACTGCACTTGCTGGTTATCGGCGGTAGCCAGGGCGCATTGGCGTTGAACAAACACATGGCCGATGCGCTCGCGCTATTCGACGACAGCGAGCGACCCTTAGTGCGTCATCAAGCGGGTAGTGCGACGCTTGCTGAGGCGCAAGACAGTTACGCGCGAACCGGCGTGCGTGCGGAAGTGACGCCATTCATCGAGGACATGGCCGCGGCCTACGCATGGGCAGACCTCGTGGTTTGTCGTGCGGGCGCACTCACGATCGCTGAGTTGTGCAGTGTTGGTTTGCCAGCACTCTTGGTGCCATTTCCACTTGCTGTTGATGATCATCAGACGGCGAATGCGCAAGCACTGGTTGATGCGGGTGCCGCTTTAATACAGCAACAAGTGGACATCGATGCACCCACATTGCATGCGAAGCTTGTCGCGCTCGGCACGGAGCGTGACGCCTTACTAAGCCGAGCGAACAAAGCACGCACGCTACGCAAAGACAATACTGTTCAAGCGGTACTTGCGCATTTCGGTGCGTTGCTCGACGACCCCTCGTTCGGAGGCGTGTCCTCATGAATCAGAGAATGCGAAAAATTCATCGCATCCATTTTGTGGGTATCGGCGGCGCGGGTATGTGCGGCATTGCAGAGGTGTTGCTCAACCAAGGGTACGATGTCCAAGGCTCCGACTTGCGTCCCTCGGCGGCGACTAAAAGACTAGAGTCGCTTGGCGCTGATATTCGCTTTGGGCATCACAGCGATAATCTCGCAGGTGCAGACGTTGTTGTTGTTTCCAGCGCTATTGGGTCCGAAAACCTTGAGCTGTTAGCAGCGCACGACATGCGATTACCCGTTGTCGCCCGCGCTGAGATGCTGGGTGAGTTGATGCGTTTTTCACGCAAGTCGGTCGCTGTCGCGGGCACACACGGCAAAACCACAACGACAAGCTTAACCGCAAGCATTCTCGCTGAGGCGGCCCTCGACCCGACCTTTATTATCGGTGGTCGTTTGAAGGGCGCGGACTCTAATGCACGATTAGGTACGGGGACCTATCTTGTCGCTGAGGCCGACGAGAGCGACGCGTCGTTCCACCACTTACAGCCGCTCGTCGCGATCGTCACAAACATTGATGCGGATCATCTTGGTACCTATGAAAACGACATGGGGCGGTTGTATCAGTCGTTTGTCGACTTTCTGCACAATCTGCCTTTCTATGGCGTTGCGATTGTTTGTATCGACGACGACGGCATCAAAGAGATCCTGCCTTCGGTCTCAAGGTCGATGGTGACTTACGGAACCGATGAGGCGGCAGATATCCGGGCGATCAACATCGCGTTTGACGATCAAACCAGTCGGTTCGATGTGGTGCGTAAGGATAAGAAACCCTTTGCTGTGTCATTGAATCTTCCTGGCTTGCATAACGTGAGAAATGCGTTAGCAGCCATCGCGGTAGCGACCGATTTCGATGTCAGTGACGCAGATATCCAAAAAGCGCTTGAAAATTTCGGCGGCATCGATCGGCGATTCCAGCACTTGGGTGACCTCGATCTTGAGGGTGGCAACGTTCGTGTTATCGATGACTATGGGCATCATCCCACGGAGCTCGCGGCAACGCTTGAGGCGGCAAGAACAGGGTGGCCAGAGCGGCGTATTGTTCTCGCTTTCCAACCACATCGCTATACACGGACGCTGGATTTGTTCGATGATTTCTCCGAGGTGCTGTCGCGAACCGATGCGTTGGTGCTGTTGGAGGTTTACGCTGCCGGCGAAAAACCGATCAGCGCTGCCGACGGTCGTGCGCTCGCACGAGCGGTGCGCGCTCGCGGTGTCGTTGAGCCGGTGTTTATCGATGATATCGATGCATTGCCGGAGACCCTCTCCAACATTCTGCAACCCGGTGACTTACTGCTGACCATGGGGGCCGGCAATATCGGCACAGCAGCACAAGCACTGGTTCCTGCACTGCAGGCACGCATGTCGGGAGGTGATCATGACTGATCGCGGCATCAGTGCCGACTTGCGTCGTGAACTCGAAGCAGCGCTTGGTGATCAAGTGCGTTTCGATGAGCCCATGTCACGTCATACATCGTGGCGTGTAGGCGGACCAGCGGACGTCTTGGTTCAGCCAACATCGGAAAACGCGCTGGCAACGTTTCTCGCGCTTTGGCCGGAGGAAGCACCCGTTCATTGGATTGGGCTCGGCAGCAACCTGCTTGTGCGTGATGGTGGTATCCGGGGTGCGGTGATTACATCGAAGAAGTTGCCGCATGATCTCAACCGCCTCGATGACACGCGTGTGAGCGCAAGCGTCGGTTTACCGTGCACGGCGCTCGCCCGTCAATTGCTGCGTTGGAACTTGGGTCCGAGTGAGTTTTTCGCCGGCATTCCTGGGTCCCTCGGCGGCGCATTGACAATGAACGCTGGCGCTCACGGTCACGAAACATGGGAAGTGGTCGAGTCTGTCCGGTTGGTCACGCGGAAAGGTGAGACGATCGTCCGGGCCGCCGATACCTTCGAGGTCGCTTATCGTTCTGTTACCGGGCACGACTCGAGCTGGTTCATCGGTGCGACGCTTTCGTTCGATGCTGACTACGTGCCGAGTCGCGAGCGAATGCAAGCATTGCAAGATAAGCGACGTACGACCCAACCTTTGGGGCTACCGAGTTGCGGCTCTGTATTCCGCAATCCACCTGGCGATCATGCGGCGCGACTCATCGAAGCTGCGGGGCTAAAGGGTCGACGAATCGGTGGTGCAGAAGTGTCACCGAAGCACGCGAATTTCATCATCAACGCAGAAGCGGCCAGCGCCGCCGATATCGAGCAGTTGATCGAAACGGTTGCCGGCGAAGTGAAGTCGCAACACGGCATCTCGCTACGACACGAAGTGCGATTCTTGGGAGATGGCCGATGAGCATGTTCCGGACGATTGATCGCGCATCTGATTTTGGCAAGGTCGCTGTCCTGCTGGGTGGTGATTCGCCAGAGCGTGCGGTGTCTCTAACGAGTGGTGAGGCTGTTTTGGCTGCTCTCGAGCATCGAGGCGTTGATGTGATCGCTTTCGATCCCAAAGTGGACGACCTCGAAGATCTGCCGCGTCATCGCGTTGATCGGTGCTTCAATATTTTGCACGGCGGAAAAGGCGAGGATGGTCGCACCGTTGCTGTGCTCGACCATCTCGGAATTCCGGTAACGGGAAGTGGTGTGCTCGGCTGCGCCCTTGCAATGGACAAAGTGCGCAGTAAACAGGTCTTGGCGCAGAACGATATCCCGGTCCCAACAACGATGGCCGCGAGTCTCGAGCAGCCGCCCGCGCATAGTGATTTCCCGGTCTTCGTTAAGCCTGCTGATGGCGGCTCTAGCATCGCAGCACGACCAGTGGCCGATCGGACGGCATGGGCGGCCGCTTACCAAGCCGCAGCCTCTGCCGGCAATGGGGTCCTGGTTGAGCCATTGTTGTCCGGGCCGGAGTACACCGTCGGCATCCTAGCGGGTGATGTGCTGCCAGAAATTCGTATCGATGTGGCGAGCGAGTTCTACGACTACGAAGCCAAGTATGAATCTGATGCGACACGCTTTACGTGCCCTGGCGCTGCGAACAACCAAGCACTTGCAGAGCGTCTGCGTCAGCTTGCGATCGCGAGCTTCTCTGCGTTGGATTGTCGTGGTTGGGGTCGCGTCGACCTGATGCTCGGTGCGAACGGGACACCGTATGTGCTCGAAGTGAACACGGTGCCGGGGATGACTAGCCACAGTTTGGTCCCTTGTGCGGCAAAGGCCGCCGGTATCGATTTCGAAACGCTGTGTTGGCGAATTCTCGAGACCAGTTTCTCGGTGGGAGGTAGCGATGGCGAATAAACAAGCCAAGCGTCGCAAGCCGCCGAAGCCACGCCAAAAGATGACGCTGAAGTTACCGACGCGCGTGGTCAAACGCGGTGTCTTTATGGTGGCCGTGCTGGCGACTGTGATGGTCGCTGCGTTCTCTGCGCGCAGTGTTTTAAATGTGCCGATTGAGTTGCTCACCATAGAAGCGCCGTTTCAACGCGTCAGTGAATTGCAGATCACCAATGCGTTTACGGATTTCTCCGAGGCCGGCTTCATCGACATCGATCTTGATGAGGTGCGTGGGCGAATTGAAGCGCTGGATTGGGTCGATCGTGCGAGTGTTCGTCGAGTCTGGCCGAACGAAATCGAGATCGTTGTCAGCGAACAGGTGCCGGCTGCGAAATGGGGTAATGACGGATTGCTGAATACGCGTGGCGAGCTGTTCTCGTCAACGGGCCGAGAGGATTTACCTGAGCTTCCAAGACTGTCTGGTCCACCGCGCCGACTCAATGATGTGGCATCCCGATATCTCGCACTGCGACGCCCATTGATCGAGGCAGGTCTTGGTGTGCGTGCAGTCACGATGGATGCGCGCGGGGCATGGCAATTCGTTCTGGCCAACGGTATTGAAGTGAGGCTCGGGCGTGAGCAAGTTCAGGCGCGCGCTGATCGATTCATACAAGTCGCCGCGCCGGTTGTTGCGCGCCATGAGGAAAAAATCAGACACGTAGATATGCGTTACAGCAACGGATTCGCAATCGGCTGGAAGCGCAAAGAGTTTCGTCAGCAAGTGCGTCAGGAAGCCGCGCTGTCTGCCGCTGGTTTGCAAGAGGTGGTTGAATGAATCGCAGGTCGGAACAAAACCTGATCGTCGGATTGGATATCGGCACATCCAAAGTGGTTGCTATCGTCGGCGAGGTCAGCGAAGACAACACGATCGAAGTGATCGGTATCGGTAGTCATCCCTCGCGTGGCTTAAAGAAAGGCGTCGTGGTCAACATCGAGTCCACGGTGCACTCGATTCAACGCGCTGTCGAGGAAGCGGAGTTGATGGCCGGATGCGATATTCACGGCGTCTACACAGGGATTGCTGGTAGTCATATTCGGAGTCTGAACTCGCACGGTATCGTCGCGATTCGGGATAAAGAAGTGAGTCAATCGGATATCGATCGTGTGATCGATGCGGCCAAGGCAGTTGCGATCCCTGCTGACCAGAAGATCCTGCATATTTTGCCGCAGGAATTCATCATCGATAACCAGGAAGGTATTCGAGAACCTGTCGGTATGTCGGGTGTGCGTCTTGAAGCGAAAGTCCACATGGTAACCGGCGCGGAGAGTGCGGCGCAGAATATCGTCAAGTGTGTCCAGCGCTGCGGACTGGATGTCGATGCGATCGTACTAGAGCAACTCGCCTCCAGCTATTCCGTATTGACCGAGGATGAAAAAGAACTCGGCTCCTGCATCGTCGACATCGGTGGTGGCACAACCGACATCTCTGTTTTTCTCGGCGGTGCGATCCAGCACACGGCGGTGATTCCCATCGCTGGTGATCAAGTGACAAACGATATCGCCGTATCGATGCGCACGCCGACGCAGCACGCTGAAGAGATCAAGATTAAATACGCCTGCGCACTTTCCCAGCTCGCGAATCCCGATGAGACGATTGAGGTTCCGAGTGTCGGTGATCGACCGCCCAGACGACTGGCGAGACAGACGCTCGCTGAGATCGTTGAACCGCGCTATGAAGAGCTGTTTTCTTTGATTCGTGACGAGCTTCGGCGCAGTGGGTTTGAAGAACTCATCGCGGCCGGACTCGTGATTACCGGTGGCAGCGCGAAGATGGAAGGTGCTGTTGAACTCGCAGAGGAAGTGTTCCATATGCCGGTTCGCCTAGGCGTTCCGCAGCACGTGACTGGCCTGTCCGACGTTGTAAGAAATCCGATTCATGCAACAGGCGTTGGCTTGCTTCTTTACGGTCTCGAGAACTTAACGTCGAGAGAAGTGGTATCTGCCGGTGGCGGCAAAGCGGGTGAGCTTTGGTCGCGGATGCGCGCATGGTTCAACGGCAAGTATTAACAAGGTTTTGTGTGACGCGTCGCGCGTCATGCGGTTTTTGGAGTTTTGACGTCTAACGACAACAAAGGTGAGCGATATGTTTGAATTGATGGATGCACACAGCCAAACGGCTGTTATAAAAGTGATCGGTGTCGGTGGTGGCGGCGGCAATGCCGTTTCGTACATGACTGAGTCCGGTATTGATGGTGTCGATTTTATTTGCGCCAACACTGATGCACAGGCACTGAAGAACGTCAGTGTTGGGGTGTCACTGCAGATTGGCTGCAATATTACGAAAGGCCTTGGCGCCGGCGCGAATCCAGATGTTGGTCGTCAAGCGGCGATGGAAGATCGCGATCGAATCCAGGAAGTGATCGAGGGCGCTGACATGCTGTTCATTACAGCCGGCATGGGCGGCGGCACCGGCACAGGCGCTGCCCCGATCGTGGCGCAAGTTGCCAAAGAAATGGGCATCTTGACGGTGGCCGTGGTGACGCGTCCGTTCCGGATGGAAGGTGCCAAGCGTTCTGCGATTGCCGATGCGGGGATTGCAGAGCTGGGCAAATACGTTGATTCGCTGATCACCATCCCGAATGAGAAGCTGTTGAGTGTGCTGGGTGCTGAGACAACGTTGCTCGATGCTTTCGGGTCCGCAAATGGCGTCTTGCAAGGCGCAGTGCAAGGGATCGCGGAACTCATTACACGGCCTGGTTTGATCAACGTCGACTTTGCAGATGTTCGCACGGTGATGAGCGAGATGGGCATGGCGATGATGGGGTCCGGTCAAGCGTCGGGCGAAGATCGCGCGCGCGAAGCAGCAGAAGCTGCGGCATCGAGCCCGCTCTTGGAAGATATCAATCTTGCTGGCGCGAATGGCATTCTGGTGAATGTCACGGCTGGTATGGATCTTTCGATCGGCGAGTTCCAGGAAGTTGGTGAGACGATTCGTGCCTACGCATCGGACGACGCCACCGTCGTTGTTGGAACCGTGATCGATCCGGACATGAGCAACAGCATTCGTGTCACGGTCGTTGCGACCGGACTCGGCCAAGGCAATGTTGGCCACGAGCAACCACCCATGCGCGTCATTCGCCGTCAGCAGCGTGAAGCGCAGCCAGCTATGCCAGCTGTCGATGCGCCAGCACCTCAGGCGGCAGCACAAGAGCCAAACTACAATCATCTCGAGAAGCCGACGATTCAGCGTAAGCGTGCTGTTGGCGATGGACTCGGTGATGGCATGTTGCAGGAGGAGCTTTTGGATATTCCGGCGTTCTTGCGTCGGCAAGCCGACTAAGGCGACAACGACATCACCTGCGCGATCGCTTACCCGCGCAGGTGATGTCGCTCTTAATGATCTGACTCGGTAGGCAATGGATTTGTGCGTCGCACCATTTTTTTCTTGCGTTTTAAGTATTTTTCATTACCATTCGATGACAACTTATTGATTTTGCAACGTTCGTCGTGCTGATCGATCGATTGCAAAAGTGATGCGTATTTGCCACACAACGTACCTTGCTTGGGTTTTTGTACACGCAGATGTCGCTATCACGTCAGAAGGGGACCGTACCGTAGGGGTGCGGAATTTGTTTGCTGACAACGACTTGCGGCATCCACCACGTTTGGTGTGCCTGCGGAGTAGTTGTGAGCAGTCATCAGGATTCTTGTTGTAATGTTGAGACAACGAACGCTCAAAACGACGATTCGTGCGACCGGTGTGGGACTCCACACGGGCGAAAAGGTGTATCTGACACTGCGCCCAGCGGCCGCAAACACCGGTGTTGTGTTCCGCAGAGTCGATTTACCCGAGCCGTGCGATATTCCTGCTGACGGCCGTCGGGTTCAAGAAACCATGCTCGGCACCAACCTTTTCAATGGCGAACACAAAGTAGCAACCGTCGAGCACTTGCTCGCCGCAGTCTCGGCACTCGGCATTGACAATTTGTACGTCGATATCAGCGCACCAGAGGTGCCGATTATGGACGGCAGCTCAGCACCGTTCGTATTCTTGCTCCAATCCGCAGGAATCGAGGAACAAGATGTCGCTAAAAAAATGTTGCGAATCAAGCGCCACGTGCGTGTCGAGGACGGCGACAAATGGGCAGAACTGAAGCCTTATGATGGCTTCAAGATCAATTTCGGGATTTCGTTCAATCACCCGGTGATCAACCAGCAGCGCCAGCACATATCGCTCGATTTGTCGTCAAGCGCGTTTGTACGCGACGTCAGTCGCGCTCGCACCTTTGGTTTTATGCGTGATATCGAAGTGCTTCGAGAACGTGGGCTGACGCTCGGCGGCAGCATGGATAACGCGATCGTCTTAGACGACTATCGCATCCTGAATGAAGACGGGCTGCGGTACGACGATGAGTTTGTTAAGCACAAGGTACTCGACGCTGTTGGTGATTTGTACCTGCTCGGCCACAACTTGATTGGCGAATACTCCGCCTATAAATCTGGGCATGACCTCAATAACAAATTGGTCCGCGCGGTGCTCGCCGATGCCTCTTCGTATGAGATCAAGACTTTCGGGCAAGCGGAATCTGCACCGGTGAGTTATCCGTCACCGGTCTACGCCTGAGGGCGAACCTTAATTTGACAGGCTGTTGCCGGAATACCGGCGCGGCGTGCGGCTTCGAGCATATCGGCCGAATGAAATCTAAGTCGGGCAGCCCAGTTAGGGTCGTCCGCGACGACAACCAGCGCGTTATCTGGACTTATGCTGGCCGCCACAATGGCTGCGCCAATGTTGTCAGGTAGTGCGCCAACGATAGATTGCTGCAGAGATTGCATAGCGCTTGCGCGATTGGCGAGGGTAGTCAATGAACTATTGCCGCCGGTCAGCAGACTCTTGAGATCTTTAGCCATGTGGGTGCTGGGATGTGATGAAAGTCGCAGACTGGAGCGCGAATGCTAGCACTTTGAGACGTGGTTAGTGGTTTTTTGCAGCTAAATCGTTGATATTGCTCCTGTCATCAGGGCAAACCGGTTGAAAGGCCGGGACGCAAAGCCACCGATCTACCGCCGTGCGTTATTGTTCGGCAACGACAGCGGGGCTGCTGACGCACGCGAGGCAGAGTTCTTCCTGCTCTCGAAGTGCAAATACTGCAGCCAAAAGTCGTTGAGTTTGGTAAAAAGATGGGTTTGGCCGTCCTGCAACGCGGAACCAACTAGGCAGTATTTGAATTCGATCCATGAATGTCGTCATTTTTAGCAAATCCAGCAGCGCCCCCCGCCAACTTAATCTGACCGGACCTGGGTTTGTCGTTTCTGCCATTGGCGTGCTTGCTTTAGTTTGCGCGTTGGTTTTAGGTTCAGGCTATGCGATGGGCTTGAAAGCGGCAGGCGCGGCGGACGACGATCAACTCGATGAACTACGCGCTGCATTAATCGCGCAACAAGCCGAGCTCGACAATGCGCGTCGTGATGCGCAGGACACACTAGATGCTTTGGCGATCCGCATCGGCCAAATGAATGCTCACGTTGTAAGGCTAGATGCGTTGGGTCAACGTCTTACGCAAATGGCTGACCTGGAAGACGGCGAGTTTGATTTTGAGACTGTACCGCCGGTTGGTGGTCCAGAAGAAACTGAGCACTTTGCGGATCTCGATGAGGCATCGCTCATCGATCAGCTCGATGGTCTCGGTGTACGTATTGAAGACAGAGCGCGGCAATTGGGTGTTCTCGAGTCTGTGCTTTTGAATCGCACGGTCGGCGAGCGCATCAAACCGCAGGGCCATCCGGTTGATGGTGGATGGATATCATCACATTTCGGGACGCGTACCGATCCCTTCACCGGTAAGAAATCACGCCATAAAGGCGTCGATATCGCAGCACGTGCCGGCGCGGACATTGTCTCCGTCGGGTCCGGTATCGTGACTTACAGTGGCAACCGATATGGCTACGGCATCATGGTCGAGATCGATCATGGCAATGGTTACGTGACACGCTACGCCCACAACGCAGAAAACACCGTCGAAGTTGGCGACGAAGTCAGCAAAGGGCAGCTGATTGGATACATGGGTGCCACCGGTCGTGCGACCGGGCCGAACCTGCATTTTGAGGTCTTGAAAGACGGCAAAGTGCAAGATCCCATCAAGTTCATCCGGGCAAAGTCCAAGTAGCTGCTTGATTCTTCTCAAAGCGCCCACATTCATAGTTTCTTAGCGGTGATAAAACGCCTAAAATAGGCGGCTTTAATCACGCTTCTACCTCGTGTCGCCGACGCGCTCGAGGATTTTTTTAAGCCTGCAAAACGGGGGCCGGTTGTGGCTTTGTTCTCGCGCATTTTCGGCAGTCGCAACCAGCGGCGCATCAAGCAGTATCAAAAGGTCGTTAATAAGGTCAACGCGCTCGGTGACGAGCTCAAGGGATGGCGGGATGATGCGTTACGCGCCAAGACCGATGCGTTCCGCCAGCAGGTCGCCGACGGCGCATCACTCGACAGCTTGATGATTGAGGCCTTCGCGATGGTTCGTGAGGCGGCGGATCGTGCGCTCGGCATGCGTCATTATGATGTGCAAATGATCGGCGCCATGGTTTTGCATGATGGTGATATCGGTGAAATGCGCACCGGTGAGGGTAAGACCCTGATGGCGACGGCGGTCGCATACCTCAATGCGCTCGATGGCAAAGGCGTCCACATTGTCACAGTGAACGAGTATCTGGCGGCACGCGACGCCGAATGGATGCGCCCAGTCTATGAGTTGCTGGGTTTGACAGTCGGTGTCGTGCGAAGTGGCATGACGACTGAGGATAAGCGTGCTGCCTACGCGGCAGATATTACCTATGCGACTAACAACGAGCTTGGATTCGATTATCTACGCGATAATCTCGCCTTCTCACTGCAAGATCGTGTGCAACGCGAGCTAAGCTTTGCGATTGTTGATGAAGTCGATTCGATTCTCATCGATGAAGCCCGTACACCGCTGATTATTTCCGGGCCGTCTGAGCAGCGCACGGATTTGTACGAACGCATCAACAAATTGGTCCCTTCATTAAAGCTGCAAGAAGTCGAGGAAGCCGCACCGGATCCGATGAACTTGCGCGGCGGACCCGTTGAGATTGCAGAAGACGATCGCGGCGATTTCACCATCGATGAAAAATCGAAGCAGGTGTTCTTGACGGAACAAGGCCACGAGGCCGCCGAGTCGCTGATGGCGAAGGCTGGGTTGATCGAAGAAGGTGATAGCCTTTACGACGCGAGCAATATTCGCTTGATGCATCACCTGACCGCGGCGCTTCGCGCACACCAGTTGTACACGAAAGACGTTGAGTACATCGTACAAAACGGCGAGATTGTCATCGTCGACGAGTTTACCGGACGCACGATGCCGGGGCGGCGTTGGTCGGATGGTCTGCACCAAGCGATCGAGGCCAAAGAGGGCGTTCTCGTCAAAGAGGAGAACCAGACGGTTGCGTCGATAACCTTCCAGAATTTCTTCCGACTGTACGACAAGCTGTCCGGCATGACGGGTACTGCGGATACGGAAGCGTTTGAGTTTCAGCAGATCTATGGCCTTGAGGTCGCCGTC
>JBCAZE010000066.1:0-15658 GCA_039700805.1 Pseudomonadota bacterium
GTCGATTCGGCCTCACGAAATCCGGTGACAATCCTGACGGCGCTTTTGGAGGCGGGAACGATCCATGTGCTCGTCGGAACGAGAGCGTTGCTTGGCGAGGGCTGGGATGCGCCGTGCATCAACTCGCTGATATTGGCGAGTAATGTCGGCTCCTATATGTTGACAAATCAAATGCGAGGTCGAGCAATTCGCGTCGACAAACGGCATCCGGACAAGGTTGCCAGCATTTGGCATATCGTCGCTATCGTCATTGATCGTGGTGTCGTGAGTCTTCCACACGTAAGCACCCCGTTGTTCTGGCCGGGTCTTGCGGATTTCCGAGAGTTGGATGGGCGTTTTTCGACCTTTGTTGGTGTTCACCAGTCGGACCCAAGAATCGAAAATAACCTCCTGCGTCTTGAGATTCCTTATGTCCGTCGTAAGCACGACTATGTCTCTGGTGCAGAGCATTTGGCATTCAGGAGCGAATACTTCCGCACCGGCCGTCGTCTTGAGGCGGCGAACGAAGGCATGGTGAAACGGCTGCACCGGATTGATGACCTGCGGCACCAGTGGCAGGAAGCGATTGGTTCGGCGGACACAGGTCAGGTCGTGCCGAGCGTGTCGCCCACGACGCCACCAACCGCGAAGCCTTTCCATTTCAGACGAACGTTTTTCTACTTTCTTGCCTCGGCGATCGCCACGTTCTTCATAGCAGCAGCCGTTATGGCAGAACTATCAGCGCCAATCGGGGTTATTTTCGCCGTAGCACTCGTTTGGTCATTGCCTAAATTTTTCGCCGCAGCGAAGTTGTTCATTAAGCACTTGCCAGTTGATGGAACGCTGCATCAAATCGGTCTGGCGGTGCGAGACACGTTGTGCGCCACCTCGATCATTGAAAATTCGGCGTCTCGGTTGAAGGTCAGGTCATACAGCGTGACTGGCGATGTCTACGTGCACTTAGACGGCGGAACGTTCCACGAACAGTCGGTTTTCGCGGATTGCATGGAAGAAGTTTTGGGACCTATCGAAAACCCGAGATACCTCTTGATTCGCTATGGCAAGACATTGGGTAAAACCCGCAAGGATTATCACGCGGTACCGACTCGTATTGGCGTTAAAAAGGAAAGTGCAGCCATCTTTCATCAGGCTTGGCTGAAGTATGTCGGTGAGGCAGAGCTTCTGTACACGAGAACGGCGGAAGCACGTAAGACGCTGCTCTATGCACGGGCCAAGGCCTTTTCCGGGGGTACCAAAAGGGCTGCGAAACGTTCGGATCGTTGGGTGTAATGGTTTCGCGCTTTTCGAAGCCCGACTTTCGGATCGTCCGATATGACTTTAAGCTAAATACCAGCAACCTGTTTCATTTATCCGGATTGCTTCGGTAAGCTTAGGGTGACCACACCTGGGGGGGTGAAACATGGCGACAACACGTCAATCGAAGTCGGGCGCTGACAAAAGCACCGCCTGCATTCTGTGTTCGATCAACTGTGGCGTCAAAGTCCAAACCGATGATGACGGCAATTTCACAAAAATAATTGGCGACAAAGCGCACCCAGCATCACGTGGTTATCTTTGTGAGAAAGCGCAACGTCTGAATCATTACCAGAATGGTGCAGATCGATTAACGTCACCGATGCGCCGCAATGCTAACGGGGAATATGAGCCAGTCGATTGGGACACGGCCATTCGCGAGATCACGGAGCGTATGCTCGCGGTACGCGATAGCTACGGTGGTGACAAAATTCTCTATTACGGTGGTGGCGGTCAGGGTAATCACCTCGGTGGTGCTTACGTTGAGGCCTGGCTCAAAGCGCTGGGCGTTCGATATCGATCCAACGCTTTGGCGCAAGAGAAGACCGGGGAGTTCTGGGTCGCCGGCAAGATGCTAGGCGTAGGTGCGCACGGTGATTTTGAGCATTGCGAGGTCGCTGTTTTTTTAGGCAAGAATCCATGGCAGTCGCATGGTTTCGCTCGTGCAAGAACCGTCATCCAGCAGATGGCCAAAGACCCGAATCGCAGCATCATCGTCATCGACCCACGTCGCAGTGAAACTGCGGACAAAGCAGACTATCACTTGGCGCTAAAACCTGGCACAGACGCTTGGTTGCTATCGGCCATGTTGGCCCTCATGGTACGCAACGACTGGGTTGATAGGGAATGGCTTGCCGAACATACGGTTGGTTATGAACACATCGCGACGCAGCTCGCCGCGATCGATGTTGCTCGTTGCGCTGAAGTGTGCGGCGTGGACGAAGAAATGATCGCAGCGGTTGCAAAGCGCATCGCACGCGCAAAGAGCGTGTCGTTCTTCGAAGACCTAGGGATTCAAATGTCGGTGCACTCCACGCTGGTCAGCTATCTTGAGCGTCTAATTTGGCTGCTGACGGGCAACTACGGCAAACAAGGCACGGCCAATGCCTACGTACCCTTCTTGAGTCTTGGTAAAGCGAGCAAAGGCGATGTCGGCGGCGGCGGTGGCACATTGTCGTCAACAAGTCCGGTCGCCGGTGCCAAAATTATCATTGGCTTGATTCCCTGCAATGTGATTCCCGAGGAGATTCTGACGGATCATCCAGATCGCTATCGAGCGATGATTATTCAAAGCGGCAATCCGGTTCATTCCCTGGCCGACAGCCAACGGATGCGCGCGGCGATTCGTGCGTTGGACTTTTCGGTCGCGATCGATGTGGCTATGACTGAAACTGCAAGGGAGGTGGATTACGTTCTGCCCGCTGCTAGTCAGTACGAGAAGGCTGAGGCAACATTTTTTAATCTCGAATTCCCAGACAACGTGTTTCATTTACGTCAGCCGGTATTCGAGCCGCTCAAAGGCACATTGAATGAAGCGGAAATCGTTGCGCGGTTATTGGAGGCCATGGGTGAGCTTGATAACCGCGATTATCGTGCGCTCAAACTTGCTGCGAGAGGTGGTCTGACCGCATTTTCTGGTGTCTTCATGACGCAAATGGCGACTCGGCCGAAATTGATGAAATACGTCACGCCTATTTTGTATCGAACGCTTGGTACAACGTTACCGAGAGGGATGGAGATGGCTGCGGCGGTGTGGGGGATTTGCATGCGCTATGTGCAGTCTTTCCCGGAGCCTGCAAAACGCGCGGGTTATGCTGGACCAACGCCCATCGCTGCCAACAAGTTGTTCCGGGCGCTTCTTGATACACCGTCCGGCGTTGTTTTTGCTCGCAGTACCTTGGACGAGAGTAATCGAGCCGTCCGCGCCGCAGGCAATCGCGCGAATCTCTACATACCCGAGCTTGCGGATACGCTTGCTGAAGCGCTTGAGGACGTGCCACAGCGGGACCCGGAGTTTCCGTTTGTGTTGTCGGCTGGTGAGCGCCGCACTGAGACCGCGAATACCGCGATCCGTGACACCGATTGGTTTGAGAAGGGGCGCTATGGCGCGTTGCGAATCAACCCAATGGATGCGGCCGACATCGGTTGCGACTCGGGCGACATGCTCAAACTATCCACACCTCGTGGTTCTGCCGATGTTGTTGTGGAAGTTAATGACATGATGGCGCGTGGGCATGTGTCTTTACCGAACGGCGCAGGTATGCGCTACACCAAGGCGGATGGAACGACTGTAAAGCGCGGCGTCGCGCCGAATGAGCTTACAGACGCGAAGCGTCGTGATTTTCTTGCTGGCACGCCCTGGCATAAGCATGTGCCGGCGAGACTCGAGAAGGTCGGCACCTGAATTGGCGACTCAATATGGCGGCGGCCCGCTAGCGCACGAGCGGCCGCGCAATGCGGCATTCGTGATTGTCCGGGTGGATAAGTCAACAGACGATTTGTGAGAGCGTCCGCGGGGGCTTCGATGTCCATCGACACATTCGCAGAGCATGCTACTCTTGACCGCAGTCCATTTTCACTAGAATTCAGGGAAGTCTATGTTGCGCAACACATTCGTCCTCGGCCTGATCGCTATGGCCGCATTTATCTCAAATGTCTCCTACGCCGAAGCCGTTGAAGAACACCTAATCGATGGTCTTGAGTATCGGCTGATCGGGCCCTTCCGGGGTGGTCGAGTTACGGCCGTGCATGGTGTTCCCGGCGATGACCAACGTTACTACATGGGCGCGACCGGCGGTGGTGTCTGGAAGACAAGCAACGGCGGCCAGACTTGGGACAATATCTCTGACGGACAAATCCCGGTTGGAACAATCGGTGCAATTGGCGTCGCGCCGTCGGATCCAAACGTGATCTATGTCGGTACCGGTGAGGCACCGATCCGTGGGGTGACAACCTCCCAAGGCGAAGGTATTTGGAAGTCCACCGACGCGGGTGAAACCTTCGAGTTCATCGGCCTGCCGAAGGCTGGCCAGATTGCCAAGATCCAGATTCATCCAACAGACCCAGACCTCGCTTACGTTGCGGTGCAGGGACAGATTTGGGCGCCGAACCCAGAACGTGGCGTCTACCGTACAAAAGACGGCGGCAACACGTGGGAGCTCGTGCTCAAGGTCAATGCCGATACCGGCGCCACAGATATCACGATGGATCCGACGAACCCCCGCATTCTTTACGCCGGCATGTGGCATCACGGCAGGAAGCCGTGGTTTATCAAGTCTGGTGGCGAAGGCGGCGGCATTTATAAAAGCGTCGACGGCGGTGATTCGTGGCAGCAACTTGAGGGTGGATTGCCTGACTTGATCGGCAAGACCGGCATCGCAGTCTCAGCGGATGATCCGTCTCGCGTGTACGCCATCATTGAGGCTGGGCCGGGTGAAGGCGGCATATGGCGTAGCGATAATTACGGCAAGAGCTGGCAGTTGATGAATGGTCATCGCGCGCTATGGTCACGCGCATGGTATTACATCCATATCGCGGTCGACCCGACGGATGCCGACACAGTGTGGGCGATGAATACGCGCTTATATAAGTCGGTTAACGGCGGCAAAGACTGGGCGCAAGTTGATGCACCGCATGGTGACCACCATGATTTATGGTTTAACCCAGAGAACGGCGACAACATCATCAACGCGAATGATGGTGGCGCTAATGTCACATTCGATGGCGGGAAAACCTGGAGTTCGATCAACAACCAGCCAACGGCGCAGTTCTATCGAATCATCACGGACAATCAAGATCCTTATCGCATCTACGGCGGTCAGCAAGACAACTCGACGGTCTCGATCGCGAGCTATGCTTGGGACGGGTCCATTGGTGTTGATGATTTTTATGCCGTTGGTGGTGGCGAGAGCGCGCATATTGCATTCGATCCTGACGACCCGACGCTTGTCTACGCGACGACGATCAATGGCACGTTGTCCGAATACAATCATGAGAACCGTAAAACCCGCTACATCATTCCATACCCGGAATCGGTGTTTGGCATGGATTCGAAAGATCTTAAGTACCGCGCAAACTGGAACCCGCCGGTCATCACAAGCCCGCATGATCGCGCGACGATTTACTACGGCACACAATATCTTTTGAAAAGTACTGATCGCGGTATCAGTTGGACCGAAGTGAGCCCCGATCTGACGCGCAATAATCCGGAGCACATGGGTAGGAACGGTGGGCCACTGACGCCAGAGAATGTTGGCGCGGAGTTCTACCACACGATCTTCGCGATTGTCGAAAGTGAAACGGAACAGGGCACAATATGGGTCGGTGCTGATGATGGCCTCATCCACATCACACGAGACGGTGGTGAGAATTGGACGAATGTATCGCCGCCACACAGAGGCGAGGCGATGATCAATGCGATTGAACTGTCGCCGCATGCGGAGGGTACTGCCTATGCCGCCGTCACCGGTTACAAGCTGAACGACTTCAAACCGTACATCTACAAAACCACTGATTACGGCAAGCGCTGGAAACGTATTGATCGTGGATTACCGGACGGATCGTTCGTGCGTGTCGTTCGTGAAGATCCCATCCAGAAAGGCTTGCTCTACGCTGGCACCGAGAAGGGCATGTTCATCTCCTTTAACGACGGCGGTGAATGGCAGGCATTCGATCTGAACTTGCCCGCGGTGCCCATCACGGACCTTCGTGCGCGTGAAGACGGGCTTGCCGTGGCAACCCAGGGCAGAGCGTTTTGGGTGCTCGATGATCTTTGGACGGTTCGCCAAGCGTCGAATCAGCTCGCGGAGAAATCACTGCATCTTTACACGCCGCCAACTTGGGCCATGGGTAAACCAGGTAGTCGTCCGCGTGCATTCGAGGCAGGTAACCCGTCACCCAACCTACCGCTGTACTACATCATAGGCGAAGACGTTGACGACGACGCGACGTTGACGATTGAGATTCTCGATGCGAGCGGTGCAGTTATTCGCACGATGTCCAGCGAAGAGAGTGAGCAAGAGGTTTGTGAGAAGGGCAATGAAGATCCTCGCCGTCCAATCAACCACAAGTATGCGCCAACGGCGCAAGGCTTCAACAAATGGTCCTGGAACTTGAAGTCAGAGGATGTGTCCTGCATCGACGACATCATGTTGCACGGTGGCTACAACGGACCGAGTGTGGCTCCTGGTCAATATACAGCGCGTCTAACGCTCGGGGATGAAATGAGCGAAGTCTCGTTCACGGTGGCGAAAGACCCGCGCTCGTTTGCGACCGACGCTGAGGTCGCCGATTGGGCTGATACGCTCGGCGAGGTGAAGGTCTTGCTCAGTACGTCTTTGATTGCGCTGGACGACGCAAGAGTGGCGCGCGCGCAGATTGCGTCGTTGATGTCTGACTACGACGACGAGTCTCTGCAAACGCTCGGTAGCCAAGCGATTGATGAGATCGATGCCTGGGAAGAGAAGATTACCCAGTTGAAGCATGAAACCTACGAAGACGAGGACGCGTGGCCGAACATGTTCGATGGGCAGGTGCGGTACCTGATGGACACGATTGACTACTCGGGTGCACCGGTAACGCAAGGTATGCGCGATCGCCAATCGGATCTTGCGAAAAAGTGGGCAGCATTGGAAGCGGAACTTCGCGACATTACGTCCACCTACATCGAGCCCATCAATACTTGGGCCTATGAACGGCAGGAGCCGCACGTTAAGCAGCCCGCTAGTGCGAACTAGCGACAGCCATCGAAAGCCCCCGGAACCCGGGGGCTTTTTTTATGATGCACCCGATTGAGGCAGAGATGTTTCGCGCCGTGAACTCACGGTAGATTCGTAACAGAGGGAAGTTGGACAGTGGGCGATAGCAAAAAGCACGAATGGTGGCGGGGTGCGTCCCTATATCAAATCTACCCGCGGAGTTTCTTCGATACGACGGGTAATGGCGTAGGTGATTTATGCGGCATCGTCGAACGCTTGGATTACGTATCGAGCCTCGGTGTAGACGGGATATGGATCTCGCCGTTTTTTACATCACCGATGAAGGACTTTGGCTATGACGTCTCTGATTACCGCGACATTGATCCATTGTTCGGCACGTTGGATGATTTCGATCGTTTGATTGAACGCGCGCACGCGCTTGGTCTCAAAATCATCATTGATCAGGTCTATTCACATACCTCGAATCAGCACGCGTGGTTTGCAGAGAGTCGAGAGAGCCGCGATAACGATAAGTCGGATTGGTATGTTTGGGCCGATGCGAAACGTGACGGATCACCGCCGAATAATTGGCAATCGGTCTTTGGTACGCCAGCCTGGACTTGGGACGCTAGGCGTCAGCAATACTATCTGCATAATTTTCTCTCGGCGCAGCCTGATCTCAATCTTCACAACGCCGATGTTCAAGACGCCCTGCTAGATGTTGCACGCTTTTGGTTGGATCGTGGTGTGGATGGGTTTCGCTTGGATGCCATCAATTTCGGGATGCACGATCAGGCACTGCGGAATAACCCGCCGGCACCTCGCCATCTACGGCGCGAAACAAGGCCTTATTCGATGCAGTTGCCGAAGTACACCATCGGTCACGAGAACATGCCGCGTTTTCTTGAGCGTCTACGTTCGCTGACGGATCAATATAGCGACATCATGACGGTGGCCGAGGTCGGTGCGATGAATCCGTTACCGGTGATGAAGGACTATACGCACGGTGAACACCGACTCAATTCTGCTTATGGATTCGAGTTTCTTTCGAGCCCAGTGTTAACGGCTGAGCTCGTCAAGAAGACGCTCAAGGACTGGCCTGGTGAGGTGAATGAGGGTTGGCCATCATGGGCGTTTTCCAATCACGACGCGCCACGAGTAGTGAGTCGTTGGCTGCCACACTTGGCGCACGAGCACCGAGTGAGGCTGATTGCATTGTTACAATTTTCGTTGCGCGGCAATGTCTTTATTTATCAGGGTGAGGAGCTCGGTCTCACGCAAGCGATCGTGCCGTACGAGAAGATCCAAGATCCAGAAGCATTGACCAACTGGCCGCATACGTTGGGGCGTGATGGTGCACGTACCCCGATGCCCTGGGAATCGGTTAGTCCAAGCGCCGGTTTCACAACGGCTGACGAAACTTGGTTGCCGATACCGGATGACCATGTCGCTCGTTCGGTGGCATCTCAGCGAGAAGCTGAAAACTCAACGCTCGAGCACGTGAGGTCGCTCATCGCACTTCGTTGCGCGCAGCCCGCGCTGCGACTCGGTGATTTGGATTTCTTAACGGCGCGAAAGGGCGTGCTTGCGTTCACTCGAAAACACGATGGCGATACACTCGTTTGTGTTTTCAATCTAGGGGATGAGGACGTCACGTGGCGGCCGAGGGTTGCCGCGAATGCCGATGTGCTGGCAAGCGTTGGTGTTGAGACAGAGCAGAAACGCGGTCCGAGGATATTGCCCGCATTCTCTGGATACATCGCGCGTGCGAGAGTCGTTGACTAATCACTGTTGAGGCGACAGGTCGAAGTGTGGCGATCGTGTCACGCTATGTTAACTCGCTAGTTTGACAGCGCTGTCAGTCATATGCTGAAATTTTGGCAAGAAATTTCTACAAAAGCTCCCGAGTCGGTCACTCTCTGCCGTACACGATAGCCTTTGTGTCGGGGGCGTCAATTAACACTTTTTCTGTATTGCGTTATCTACTAGCGACCGCAGCGCTGTGTTTGACTGCATGCGGTGGGGGCGGCGGTGGCAGCGAGCCACCCATACCCACCGGTGACCGAACAGCACCGGTTATTTCGTTGACGGGTGCGACGACCGTTAGTCATGAACAAGGGACCGATTATGTCGACGCGGGTGCAACCGCAGTCGATGCCGTGGATGGTTCGGTTAGCGTCACGGTGTCCGGTTCAGTGGGCGCTGCGGCTGGCACCTATACGTTGACCTACACCGCATCCGATGCCGCCGGTAATCGAGCGACGGCGACACGTACCGTTATCGTCGCAGACACGACAGCGCCGACAATTACGCTCGTTGGCGGCGGCTCGATCACGCTTGATATCGGTTCAGCTTATGCTGAACCCGGTGCCACTGCGACGGACGTGGTTGATGGCTTACTGACCGTGAGTATAGCGGGTGCGGTAGGTACCGGACCGGGCACTTACACACTGACCTACAGCGCGATCGACGGGGCGGGGAATCAAGCACAAGCGACTCGCACGGTTGTCGTCCAGGGCGTCCCGCCAGGTGGGCAGTCCACCGATGTTGTTGTGCTCGCGAATGGCATCGTCGATCCGGCATGGGATCGCGGCATGAACGCGTTTGATGAGGCCATTGGATTCGGCGATTGCAGCAATGATGGTGGCGCTGCGTGTCCCAGTATCAGTTGGGGAGTCGTAGCGGACCCGGATCGCGGTGATGTGATTGAGATTGCGCATGGCAGCACAGGCGACCTTGCCGGTTTTTTTATCGCCGCCAATTCGCCATTAGATATGACGGGCTTTCGCGAAGGTAGTGTCGTATTCGATGTTCGTGTCATGAGTGGTGACAGCAACATAACGATGAAGCTCGACTGTATATTTCCCTGTACCTCTGGTGACCAAAATCTCGGTCGCCGTGGGGCTGGCGGCTGGGAAACTGTAGAAGTACCCGTTTCGATGCTGACGGGTGGTGGCTTAAACCTCGGCAGTGTCGATACAGGGATCGTTATTTGGGCCACTGGTGCGACTGACACGAGATTTCGTCTAGACAATGTGCGTTTCACCGGTTTCGATGGAAGCAGTCCACCGCCATCGGGGCCATTTACGATTACATCGTATGGCGCTGGCAGCATCTCCGATACCATCAACCCCGCGAGCTACCGGTGCGTTGTTGATTTTGGAAACTGGATTTACAACGCCGGTATTGTTGAGCCCGCCATCGCTGCATGCGATCCATCAACCGGGATTCCAACTGGCGTGCCAACGCCGCGTTTTCCGCAACTGACGGGCGAGGCAGAAGATCGTCCAACGCCGACCCATAAATGGTGGGGCTCAGTACCATTCCTCGGTGAGATGACAGTGGGTGATCCTGATGATGCTGCTTACATCACACCCGATCCGATCACCGCGAGGATTACGGATCGCGGTTTTCGTGCGATGGGCATTCCGTCCGGCCTTAGCGCTAATCAAGAGGGATTCGCTTACACGATCCCAGATCCCTTCAGCGAAGTGTTCGACGGCATTGCCATCGGAAACTCTCAATTCCGAGACATGGAGGGTTATCTCAAGGACCACAGCGATGGTTCGGTAACTGTCGAATGGCAGAGTGGCGGTTTGCCAGTGATGGAGGCAACGTTCGTCCATGGCTCTCCCTATGTCTTCGTGAAGGCGATGCAAGGCGATATTGTTCTGCGTACGCTTCGAGCTGATAGCGGTGAGAAGGGCACGTTCTACCAGCGCGGCAATAGCCTTGGTGTTTGGACAAGTGTTGCCGGAAGTCACAACAACTTTTTGATCACCGGTGAGGGGCGACCACGTTTGAGAATGTCACCGGCAATGAAATCACCGTACGCAATCTAGCCAAAGAACTGACGCTCACTTACCTCCCGCAAGCATCGGGAATGCCGACTGATGCAATGTCTGAGTTCTTTGAGGCGCGTGCGCGACAGGTTGTCTCAAGGGTTGATGTGAGCTACGACGTCAATCGTGTGAACAATCAAGTGACGATTAGCCATGTCTATCGCGACGCGATGGGGTCGCCGGTTGAGACTGTTGTCGGGTTGCACCCCCTTCACTGGAAACACAGTTCACAATCGCTATCCGCTTATAAAGCCCGAAGCGCGCGTGGCATGATCCGATTCGCAGTAGCGGCAGACTTCAACTACACCTTGCCTTCCATCGGCGTGTTGCCGACGTTACCGACGTTCAATGGCACTTTCGATAGCGCGGTCTTGACGCAGTTGATTCGCGAGTTCGTCGATGCCGGCCCATCGGTTTGGAACACCCGAACGGACACGTACTGGTCGGGTAAGGACTACGGCAAGGTTGCCGAACTTGCGGCCATCGCAGACGCCGTTGGAATGACGGGTGCTTCGACAACGCTTCGCGATTGGTTGAAACAGGAGCTATCGGATTGGTTCTCTGCGGACACCAATGGCAGTCTCGATGAGATCAAATATTTCGTCTACGACGAAAACTGGAACACGTTACTCGGGCTTGAAGAATCGTTTGCTGCCCATCAACAACTCAATGACCATCACTTCCACTATGGCTATTTTGTTCGCGCTGCCGCTGAGGTTTGCCGACTAGATCCGGCCTGGTGTGGCAACGATCAATATGGGCCGATGGTTGAGTTATTGATCCGTGATTATGCGGCAGGCAAAGATGACCCAATGTTTCCTTATCTAAGGAACTTCGACCCTGCGAATGGGTTTTCCTGGGCATCTGGCATGGTCAATTTTGCACGGGGCAACAACAACGAATCGACATCAGAGGCGGCGAACGCCTACGGCGCGATCGTCTTGTACGGATTGGTAACAGGCAACGATACGCTGGTCGAGCGGGGAATGTACCTTCACGCATCGACGGCGGCGGCCTATTGGCAGTATTGGAACAACATTGACGGCTACAACAACGTAGGCCCGGACGCCGATAATTTTCCAAACGGCTATGAGCGCATTACAACATCGATTATCTGGGGTGATGGTGCGGTGTTCGCGACGTGGTTTAGTGCCGCTTATGCGCACATACTCGGAATCCAAGGATTACCCGCCAATCCGCTGATCCTTCATGTAGGCCTGCATGCAGACTACATGCAAGACTACGTACGTGTTGGCCTCAGCGAATCGTCGAACGGTCGGCCTTCCGGACTGTTGCCTGATCAATGGCGAGACCTTTGGTGGAACCTCTGGGCAATGACCGACGCTGACGCCGCAATTGCTGACTACGATGCCGCTGCCGACTATGTGCCGGAAGCAGGCGAGACCAAAGCGCATACCTACCATTGGATTCACACGTTCAGACAGCTCGGACAACTCGCGACTGGGACCGGTGTTTTGACAGCCGACTACCCGGCTGCCATGGCGTTCGATAACAACGGCGTCACAACGTACGTCGTTTACAATTTCGATGGCGTGGATCGAACGGTTATGTTCAGCGATGGCCAGGTGCTTCTCGCGGCACCAAATAGCTTCGCCGTGATCAGCAACTGATTGCTCTCGATCAGTTGGTCGTTCTCTCAAGTGTCATGACCAGCGGCAAATGGTCTGACACGCCCTCGCGTTTTTCCAAATTGAATCGCTTGACTGTTCCGTCTGCGTTGAGTTGATCGGCGTAGGCATTGGCGAGGAAGACACCCTTGGGTTGCATTCGCCATGTCGCATCGCTATCTGCTGAGAACAAGATCATGTCGAGAAAAGACCAGCTTTTACCGCGCCACCAATAGTTGGTGCCCAGGCAGCCGTTGCAGCCGACCTCGTGTGCGACCGTCCAGAAAGGCCGCACCCTGTCATCCATGATCGTTGTGTCGGTCATTTCGCGGCGCGGCGTATTGAAATCACCAGCCGCGAAGACTAGTTGCTCTGCCGGCAAAGCGGCGCGTAGTTCGTTGAGTCTGTCGTAAGCGAGCTCACGCATGCGTATCGGGTGATAGGGAGCAGGGAAGTGCACGGCAAACCCTGTGATGGTAGTGCCGTCTGGTAACGTGAACGTGGCTTGCAGAATACCGCGCGTATCATCGGCACGGTCCGGGAAGCCGACAGGAATGAAATCATGCAGTACCGGGCGGCCCGTCAGCGGCAGTCGCGATAGGAATGCGACATCTATGCCGCGCAAGTCACGCCCTTCAATCAACACCACCTGTGTGTAGCCAGCGTCAGCCAAATACGTTTCGTTGAGGCGTTTTAGGATCCGCTCGTTCTCTATTTCCTGTAATGCGATGATGTCGGGGCCTTTGCCATTATTCACTTGAAGGATCACTCGGGCGATTTGCGAGAGCTTGAACTCAACGGCGGATTCACTCCAATCGAGCTCGAGGCACTCCGCTTTCCATCGATCGACCTCGATCGGCGCACACTTGGCGATATGCGCCGGGTCGCTCTTAACACGTCGTGGCAGGTAGGCGTGATCATCTTTGCCCGCATCGTCTGATGCATCAAACAAGTTCTCGACATTGAACGTCATGATCGTGACGTTGTCGTTGCCTAGCGATTGCGGTGTCGCGTCCGGGTTTACGCTGCAGGCGACAACCATGAGGCTCGCTAGAAGGACCGTCATTCGTAAAGCCATATTCGCCTTGCTCCTATTGTTGACCGACGCTCGCATCGTAGATTTTTTCCTTGTCGTCTGCACATTGCGCGGATCGGCATAGTCGATAGTTTCGGTAATGGGCATACACGAGCAGGCCGGCCGACAGCAATGTCGTGGCTCTTTCGCCATCTTCGCCGACCCAGCCATTGACGACTGTCGCGGATAGTATGATTCCCGTTAGGCCAAGCAGACCAAGCACCAGAACCCACACATCCTTGTGTTGCCGACAGCCGATGCCGAATGCAAAAAGCGCTGCCGGCAAAATGATCCATAACAGCGCACGGTGAAACCCTTCGCCCAGAAAAATCGATGTTGGTGCCGCAGTACCTAGCACTAATATGATTGGGACGATCAAACAGTGGATAGCGCAAGCACTAGAGGCCGCTATCCCTAGCCAATCGGCGAGGCTTCTATATCGATGATTATCCATTTTGCGTTTTCCCAGCAGACGATTTGTGTGCGTTCTTTAATAGATGGGGTCGGCGGCTGTCCTCTGGTACGGTGCCATGCATCGCGCTCTGGCAACTCGCAGCCGCAGCTTTCATCGTCGGACGACTTATTCACTTTAATGTTATATTATATCAACTAGATCGACTTGTGTTGACGATCGACAGAAACAAGCCTCATGACAGCCCTTCAGCAATCACCAGAGAGTACGGCTAGCGATTCCCAGCCGGCGTTGGCAGTCGACGTAGCTGCCTTGCAGTTTGACTACCAGGGTCAAACCGCGCTCCGTTTAGAGCGTTTAACGTTGGAGGCCAAGAGTCAGGCGGTCGTTGTCGGGCCGTCAGGTTCCGGAAAGACAACACTCTTGCATCTGCTCGCAGGTCTGATCCGCCCGACATCCGGTCGTGTTGACGTGTTCGGCCAGGATCTCTCGGCACTGAGCAATGCCGCCTGCGACCGATTTCGTGGTACGAATATTGGCATCGTATTCCAGGGGCTGCACCTGTTGCCGTCGTTGACGATTCGCCAAAACATCGTGATGGCTCAGCGGCTTGGGCGCCGTGTTCAATCACCCGATGAAGTCGACGCGTTATTGTCGCAACTGGACCTGACACGTTTTCAGCATCGTCGTCCATCCGCATTAAGCCAGGGTCAGGCTCAGCGTGTGGCGATTGCACGTGCGGTCGCACATCGTCCACGATTGATACTCGCCGATGAGCCAACATCAGCGCTCGATGACGACAGCGCGCAAAGCGCTATAGCGCTGCTCGAGGAGACAGCGAAGCGCGTTGGTGCCGCGCTGCTTGTTGTGACTCATGACACCCGTATTGTCGATCACTTTGCCAATATCATCCGACTTGTTCCGACACAATGACTTGGCTGCGTTTCTCGTTCTCGAACCTCTGTGTGTCGCCATTGACATCGATCGTCAATGTTCTCCTGATGGCCTTAGGCACAGCTAGCATCGTCGTGCTGATACTCGCAGGGTCGCAGATCTCAGAAGTGATGGCTCGCGACGCTCGCGGCATCGACCTCGTATTAGGCGCGACAGGCAGTCCTGTACAGTTGGTGCTGGCATCGGTCTATCACGCAGATTTGCCACCTGGAAACATTGCTTTTGAAGATGCCACACGCTGGGGTGAGGACCCTCGTGTCAGTGCGGCGGTTCCCGTTTCCATTGGTGATAGCTTCGATGGTTTTCGGATTGTCGGGACGTCCCAAGAGTTCTTATCGCTTTACGATGGGATGACCGACGCCGGTCGACTTTGGGAACGGCCTCTGGAAGCGGTTGTCGGTGCTGCTGTGGCAAGAGAGAGTGGGCTCGCGGTTGGATCGAAATTCGAGGGCGCCCATGGTCTTGAAGGCGGTGGTCAGTCCCATGCAGACGAGTCCTATGAAGTCGTCGGCGTATTGGCATCTACCGGCTCGGTGATGGACCGACTCATACTCACGTCACTCGAAAGCGTTTGGCTGTTGCATTCGCCTCACGGCGGGTCGCATGAACACGACGCCGATGCGTCACATGCGAGTGAGCTCGAATCTGACGCTGATGGCCGATCTGGCGACCATAGCGATGAAATCGATCATGTCGACGACCACGACGACCACGACGACCACGACAATCGCGACCACCATGACGAACATAACGAAGAG
>JBCAZE010000067.1:0-15580 GCA_039700805.1 Pseudomonadota bacterium
GATCCAACGACACCGTCACATAGCGGCTGATAAAGCGACGACACAACCGTCGCAACGCGAGGTACTTTCTGTTGGTGCCCGTTGGGTCTGAATTATCCCAACCGTGCTCGCCGTGTATCCGCACCGGAACACCCGCCAGTTTTGCAACGATCGACAAATCAACTGTCCCGAGGTTTCGAGTATGCACGATCGCCGGTCGCAATTTTTTTACAAGCCGAAAGAACCGCCAGTAAACAGCAATGTCCTTGCCCGCACGCTTGTGTAACTCGACAACGTCAATATCAGGACGCTGGATACGGGACTCAAACTCCCCACTCGTCGTCAAACAAACAATCACATGTCGATAAGACTCGTGCGGTAGCTGATTGACCAGATTGACAATCCCGTTTTCCATACCACCCGTCGCAAAGCGGTAAATTACATGCATCACCAACGGACGCGAGTCAATCTCGCGCTTACTCATTGTGAATGACCTGACAACACACAATCGCTCCGATCAGCCGACACAACACATTCATCGAAACGTTGCGCTTGCTCCGTGAGAAAGTCACTGACCTCGCGCCCGCTCATCGCAGGGTCAAACAGTATCAGTACCATCGAATCCTGACGCCTGCCGCCACGCAGTCGTCGCCATGCCGTCCGCAACTTAGCAGCAACCGGCGATGCCGTGCTATCCACACCAATCGAATACCACCGCGTCCATATCAATCGCTCATCGTCACGGGATACCGTCTCAATGGGCAGCTCTCCGATACTCTCCAGCGTCACCGTTTCGCGGGAGACGAGTCGCCATGTTGCATCGATACCGCGATTGTCCCAACCCACCATCTCTACGTCGGGATCCAAACCATCGTAAACGGTATAGATCACATGAATGTCATAGGTGTCGGAGGCGTAACGTGCAACGCGCGACGATCTGAAACCGGTCAATGCAAGATCGAATGACTGATCAGCGGCGAGCGGGCCTCGCCATTCACTATCAAGCGTCGGAAACGCAATGGCTTGCGGTGACCAGGTGCCGAGCGCCGGCGGTCTGAAAAGAACACCGGGTAAAACAATGAAAACGAGTAGCGCGAGTAAACTCACGGCAGGGGAAAACAAGACGATCCCCGTCCCCTCATCGGCCGTCGTATTTCCATCGCGACGCTTTCGACGATAACGATTGCTGACCAGCACGATGAGCACAAAGGCCACAAAAAATGCGACCCAGCCATAGACGATGTGATCGAACCCCGCGCCATACTCACCCTCGGTGAAATGAACGATTAGCACAATCAGATAGGCGCGAACAACGTTCGCGACAATCATGACTGCAGCGGCAAACAAAACAAACAGCGCCTTAGCGTAGACAGAAATATCGAGGGGTTCGGCCAACCAAACTGCCAGCACAATCGTAACAATCAGAAACCGAATACCGCTGCACGCTTCGACCACCTCGAAGCTGCCACTCGGCAATGTAAAAAAACGCTCAGTGCGGAATACCGGGATACCGTTTAGATCAACCATTTTGACGGTTAGATCAGCGGTGATGTCCATCAACGGCGGCACGAGGAATTCGCCAAACGGAATCGCAAAGAAGCAGAAAGCGATTGGAAAGAATGCGACTTGGACAACATGCCGACCGAGCATTGTCCACAGCAAGGATACCCAGACAAGATAGAGCGAGAGCTGCTCCAGAAACTGCACACCGATGACGCGCGTGAACCACAATGACAGCATTGCGCCAACCAAGAACACAACACCGAGCAAAGCCGGTTGCACACGAACGTTATCCAATTGATCGCGGATTCGCCACATAGCCCATGCCGCCATCGGCAGAACGGCGATACCGTGGGAATACGTGTCAGAGAAGCGCCATACCTCAAGAATGCTAGCCGTGGTTGTCGCAAATGTAAGGCAGGTTGCGATCAGCACCGCCAGAGTCACACCGAGGATATAGACGCTCGGTGGTAACTTGAGTGCCGACTGTGTCATCAGTCCGCCCATCCCGACTATAACCCGATGCTGTCTTGGGACGGTCCGCGCTCGATCAACTTACGGAGATCGCCGAGGTTGCGCTCCCAATTGTAGTACTGCAAGACATACCTTCGCGCTGACGCGGATTGGTCTGGGTCTTCGGTGGCATCCATGAGTCGACAACAAGCCATCGCCATCTCACTCGCCGTCTCCGCAACCAGCATCGGTGCAGAGTCGGAAGCTTCAAGGCCTTGCGCCGCTTGAGTCGAACAGACGGTCGGCGTTCCCATCGAGAGGTACTCCAACACTTTGTTCTGAACACCCCTTGCAATGCGCAGCGGCGCTACTGCCACATCCGCATGCTGCATGTATGGACGAACGTCTTCGACCCGTCCGGTCACGTGAACACCTTCAAGGTCAGCGAGTGCTCTGACCTCAGCAGTCGGAGATCCACCCACAATCCAGAACTCAGCTTTCGGTCGTTTTGCCCGAATCGCTGGCAAAACATCCCTGGCGAACCAGCTGACGGCCTCCACGTTGGCCCAATAGTCCATCATACCAACGAACGTTATGACGTCACCGGCCTCCGGATAAGGCGACGGATGCGCGACGGCGGGATCCAAATACTCAGTATCAACGCCATTTCTGACAGCGTGGTGCCTCGCCGCCGTCTCGGGTGAGATGCGATTAAACAACGTCACTTCGTTCTGAGTCACAAACGTCGACACGGCGAATCGGCCCGCGATGTCGCGCTCGTAATCAGCCAGTCGATGCCATTCACGACGATAGACAAGTCGCATCGGTAAACCGGTACGCTCTGCATATTGACGCCACTTGTCAGAATCAACGTCAACAAAATCCATAACCGAATGCGATTCCGTAAGGTCACCGACAAACTGTGCCATCGGCGATGAGAAACAGACAACACGGGATATCGAGTGAGCTCCGATCGTGCGGTCTACCCAGGACTGCATGTTTTTGCTCGCATAGAAAGGAACACTCAACGGCGCGCCGGTTATCAGCGCTGCCAGGCTTCTCACCTTTCTAATAGTCGGGTTGATGTTGATGACATACTGGGAGGCACAATACTCCCTCAACTCGTCAACGAATGCATTGTCGGCCGGATCGTCGATGAAACAACCAAGATGAACGCGGTAGTGGCGGGATAGGAACGCCAGCATATTGAACGAACGAATTTTATCGCCCTTGTTCGGTGGGAATGGAATCCTATGAACAAGGAACAGGAGGTCGGGGCGGGTATCTTTGTTATCGTTACTAGACACAGAACATCAGCCCAGACGTTTGGCCAAATAGGGCCCTACCGCACCAGCAATTGGTAGGGGGAGTTTCTTCCAGACATTGACAAGGTGTTTGTACTTTGCAGAGTTGGGATCTTTCTCAGGCACTTCGCGTGCATTGATCAGCTTGACCTGATAGTGCATTTCCGTCGGCTCAAAGCCCCAATGTTTCTTGAAACGGTAAGCGCCGCTATCACGCTGACTGCGACCATAATCGAAAATTTGGATGCCGGCTTCGCGAGCCCTCTCCATCACGGACCAATACATGAAGTCATTGCCGTAGTATCGTCGCGCGATCGCACCGCCGCCACCGTAATAAGGCAAGATCTCGTCTCGAAAAACAAAACTCATCACACTACAAATGATTTGCTTGTCTTTTCGTAACGTCAAAATCTCTGCGTCATCACCAAACTTGTCTTTAATGGCCTGAAGAAAACGTCTACTGAAAAATGGCGTACCAAGATTGCGCTTACACTCAAGCAACGTGGCGTATAAATCATCAGCCGTTTCGTCAATCGTCACATCAACACCGGCTTTGATACCTTTTCGCACCATCGCCCGTTGCTTACGTGGTATAGCCGTCAGATTCTCTTCGGGCGTTGGCAGTATCGCCTTGCGGAATGTGACATGGCTAGAAATTGATAACCAATCACCCGGCAAAGCCACATCACGGGAACGCATTTCGAGTGTATCAACCTTAAGGGCATCTGCCCTCTCCATGGCTGCCGCGACCAGTGCATCAGCAGATGCTTCATCCTCTGCCAATGGGCCACCGTAAACCAAGAACGGACTGGAGATAAGACTATTACCGAATAGCAAGCTCTTCACTTGCGTCAGTGGCAAAACACCGGTGAGACGATCGCCGCGATGACATTGCAAATAGTGTGTTCGGTGGCCGAGCACATCTTCGAAGATCTCACGCCACGCCGACCGGTGAAAAAAAGTCCCATTCGGATGCGCATAAACAAACGCATCCCAATCTGAGGTTTGGCCATGTGAAAGGTCCGTTACCGACACGGGTTTCCCGCCGGCGGACGCTGATTCGTGCTTAGTCATCGCTATCAAGTCTTGCCGAGATAGATATCGTCCATGCGGCCCCATTTGAAGGCTTTTAGGATCTCAACCAAGCGTGGCTCAAAATACCGCAAATTCACGTAGTGTCGGAAGCGTGTCTTAAGCGAAATACCCGGGACTCGCGGTTGGTCCGGATCGATCTCCCAGGGGTGAAAATAAAACACTAGGGGCTGTCGATCATTGCCATTAAGTTTCTTAATCGCGTATTTGAAGTAGCGCACCGGCAAAAGTCGGAAAAAGCCACCACCGGAACACGGAAGGTTTTTTGCGCCAATGCGTATTGTCGACATTGGTATTTCAAGCAATCGACCGCCATTGACAGTAAACGGTGTGCGTGGTGCGTCAGGCATACCATAGTGATCATGGGATACTGGATAAATACTTGAACTGTAAACATAGCCGGCACGCTCAAGTAGTGGATGCGACCAAGCGGCTTGCTCAGCAATCGAGAAACTTGGCGCGCGATAGCCTTTAACTTGCTGCCCCGTCACATCCTCCAATATCGATTTAGTCTTTTTGATGTCCTCAAAAAACGCATCCGGCGTTTGCTCACGCACGCGACGATGATCGTAGCCGTGACTCGCAATTTCGTGGCCTGCATCGGCCAGTGAACGAATGACAGTTGGAAACTGCTCTGCGATCCATCCGAGAATGAAAAACGTCACCTTCGTGTCAGCTTCATCGAAGCGCCGCAATAGTACGTCCATATTGCGTTCGAGTCGTGACTCTTGTCGCGCCCAGCTATCCCTGTCGATAGTGTTTTCGAATGCCGAAACTTGATAGTAGTCTTCAACATCGCAAGTCATTGCATTGACAACGCCAGCGGCGGGGGCTTCGTGTTCCACGCAACTAAACGTTAGTGACTCTTCCACCGTTTCGCTATCCGCGTATTGGTATTTCAGATCGGAGGCGTTCATCAGCGCAATGAAACTCTGAATGACAGTCGCGCTTGCTGCTCAGTGAAATCACCACCATTCAGCGTTTGACCTTCCACTTCAGTCCGGGAAATACCAGCGACAATCGCAGTACGCTGCGAGAGATTGTAGTTGGCATTCAAACCAATCGTGAAAATATCGCCTTCGGTTTGAAGAATTTCACGGCTGGCTTGCTGAATACGGAGACCGAGCCCTGTTCTCGCACCGAGTGTCCAGTCAGCGCTGAGTTCGACCCCACTGAAAGCCTCGTTTCCAAGCTGCAAACCATTCACATCGGACACGTTGGTACGGCGCTCGTCGAACAGCCGCAAACCGACGACGGTTCGCGCTAACTCAAGACTGGTGCTCCATTCCGCGCGCTTAAGAATAAACGTATCGTCATTGCCAGGCACATCGCCAAAATTGTCAATGAAGTTTGGATCCGTCAGCGGTTGACGACCGAAAATATTTTGCCCGCGAGCTTGAGGCTCCTCGCTGTACGTCAAGCGCGTTGTGCCACGGCGCAACCGATAGCTGCCATTCAAGCGCAGTGCATTACCAAAACTGCGACGTGCGACGGCAGCCGTTAAGTCTAGTCGCGCATTAGGGACGTACTGAAAACCAACTTCGTAAAAATCGTCCTCCAAGCCACCATCTGGAAAACCGCCCAATGGCGTCTCCAGACCACCCGATACAAAGGCACGGAGCGTATCGCCGATCCAATATCCAACATTGGCCGTGAATCGTTGGAAGCGGAATTCGAAACCCTGATCATAGTCGATGGTTTGATCGATATAGTCGACACCCCACGCGAGGCCCTGTTGACGACTTGCATTGGAGAATCGAAATTGCACATCTTGTGCCTGTACATCCTGGATTTCCTGACCATTGAGCGTATCGCCATCGAAGCCAAGGTCGACGATTGAATACTGCGCGTATACATCCCCGAAACTAAAGCTCTGCTCCCAATACGGCCTGATCTCGAACACCTGCGAATCAACCCTGTTTTGGGTGATCGCCACATTCGTGTTGGGAAACTCGCCTTCGAGTGCGCGCAGTGACTGGAACTGGGCCGCACTAGCAAAAAGATAAAACGCTTCGGGAACCGCTGCCAACGTCATATTCGCATCCAAGACGTTGCGTATATCGTTGAACTCGCTGCTACCCGCATAAAGATAGGCTTCCGGACGGTACTGGATGCGACCAAACAAACGCTCGCCTTCGGATGTCAGCGTCAGCGTCGGAATAACGGAATAGACCAGCTCCGATTCCGCCGCGTCATCCTCAGCCAGGAACAGATTATCGGTGTAGATAAAACCGATGTCCGCTGATGCGTCGAATGACCATTGCTGCGCGTTAGCCGTATCCGTTCCCGCGAATAAAACTGCTACCAACGACAACCAAACCGACGTGGTCGCTTTGTAATGTTTGTTATGCGACATGTTGCTAATCCTCATCGACTACCTAATGATGCTACTGCCTTATGGCAGCGTTATTTCCCATAACCGTAACCATAATACTGACCACCGTAGCCTCCCGCGGTGCTGATGCGCGACTTGTTGAGTATCGCGTTCACGGGTTTGCTGCGATCGATCGACTCAAGCACCTCGAGAAACTGCTCGTGTGACGTCTCTCCCGCTTCGACAACCAGACAAAGCTGCCCAACATGGTCAGTCAATGCCTGAGCTTCTGTCGTCAACAGTAATGGTGGCGTATCAACAATAACCACGCTCTGGGAGAAGTTGTGCGAAAGCGACCGTACAAATTTCCGCATGCGTTTACTCGCGAGTAATTCAGTCGAGTTGGGCCGCAACGAACCGGCAGGAATCGTGAGGATGCCTTCTTCGCCGACCTTCACAAGAATATCGTCGATCGACGACGCGTCATCCTCAAGGTAATCGGTTAGACCGATGCGGTCATCAATACCGAATGCTCTCGACACAGTCGGCTTGAGGACGTCAGCATCGACAAGTACTGCTGTGATGTCCTTTTCCTTGGCAATCGATAGCGCCAATGAATAGCTGCAAAAAGATTTGCCGGCACCCGGCAGCGGACTCGAGATCATGACAACGTTCGCGTTTTCTTCACGTGTTTCAAGCTTCGAGAAGGCGTTAGCGATGATCGGGCGCTTGATCTGTCGGTATGACGAAGCCGTCGCTTCATTGTCAGCATCCGACAACCTGAGCCCATATTCCTCAAGTAGCTCAGGCACCCAATCAATGTGCGCCTCGGGGATTGTTACCCTGGGCAGGCTTGCCGTCTCATTGACCTCAGGCATAATGATGCCGGCACCCTTTTTTGGCGACTCGGGCGACTGCCGCTCATAGCCGCTATCGTACGCGGCATCATCTTCTCTGTACGCGCGCTGACGGCGTGCTTTCTCCCGTTCTGATATCGCCTCTGAGCGTCCCTCGCGAATGCGTCTAAGCGCTTTTTGAACTTTACTCACTCTGACTATCCCCGCGCCATAATGGATTGCACAATCTGCGGCCCGCTATCCGCAAATTTGAGTACGACGGCAAACGCGGCAAGCAGACAGGCTGCTGCTGCACCCAACACCAGTTTTTCCAGTCGCTTCCGCTTGATGGTGGCTTCGTTTTGAACCAAACCGACAGCACCCAACACCGGCACACCGGTTAATGAAGTAATGGACTTGCCCGTGAAAAACACCGGGTTAAGCAAATCAAAAATAAGCGCGACTACGACGCTAGCACCCAGTGCCGCTACGAGTGCTACGGTCGCCATGATTAACCGGGGCGGTCCTACAGGTGCTTGTGCAGAAAACGGTGGGTCGATCACCCGGAACTGCACTTCCTCGATTGTCGCATCGATGTCGTCGCCGATGTTTGCAGCCTCAAGCTGTTGGACAAACTGCTCATATTTGGTTTTGACGATGTCGTAATCCCGGTTCAAACGACCCAGCTCCGCTTCCACTTGAGGAATGGTATCTACCTGCCGACGTAATCGATTCACTTCTCCGCGATACTGCGATGTGAGTCCCCGCAGCTCGACAATCTCGACATCTACCGTCGCCAATTGGATTTTCATGTTCTGGTAGACCGGATTCCGGTCGAGCGGATCCGCCTGCGCAATTGCCGTTGCCGGATCGATATTCGCAGCGGCCGCCGCCTGCTCTTCCCGTAGCAACTCGATCGTTTGCAGTATTTGCCCGACGCGTGGGTGTTTGTCTGTGTAACGCAAACGAAGCTCGGCAAGCTCCGCCTCGAGCTCCGCTATTTTGCCACCAGCAAACCCGCCACCGCTTGACGTCAAAGGCTCGCGGGTTACTGTTCCAAAAACCGGCACCTCCCCTTCAATCTGCCTGCGAAGCTCAGCTTGTCGCTCCAAGGCCAGACGCAATCTAGACTCGGTATCCGTCAGGTTCGACTGCGCATTCTGCAATCGCGAAAAGAAATCGCCTTGCTGATTCGGCATGAATGCCACGTTTTCGCGCTTAAAGTTCGCGAGGCGATCCTCCGCCTCGGTCAAACGCCCCTCGTATTCTTCGATTTTCTCTTCGAGAAACTCCTGAGCGGCGCCCGACTCGGTACGATCAGCGACCAGTGAATCCTCAACGAATGTCCGAACCAGTGATGCAACGACGGCAACCGCCTTCTCCCGGTCCGAGTCTTCAAAAGAAATCGAGTAAATATTTTCACGCGTGCCCGACACATTGATTCGCTTTTGCAATGAGGTCAGCAAATTATCGAAATCCTGTTCAGTCTTGGCACGCAGATCTAGATCTGTTTCGCGCGCGACTTTGCCGAGGTTAGGTCGACTCAGCATTTCTCGCGTCACAATGTTGACTTCGTTGAGGACATTGCGTGTCGGCGCGATGTTTTCGACCAACGGCCGGATGGCGTTTTCGGTGTCAACGTAAATGCGCGCTCTTGCCTCGTAAACATCGGGCATCGTGTACACAAAAAACCAACCCACGAGCGCCAAAGCCCACGCGACGAACAGCGCACGCCATCTGTATCGCCACATTCCGCGCAGATGTGACTCGATCAAATCGAACGCATCGCGCAGTCCGGCATTCGGTTCCATTGTTGCCATGGTTGCTATTACGCCTCTAGAAGAAAGATTCGGGAATGATCAACACGTCACCAGGCTGCATCCGTACATTCTGATCCATACGTCCTTTGTTAATCAGATCGTTGAGTCGCACTCGGATTGTCTGTTCGCCATCATCAGTTTTGCGAACAATCCGAGCTTTATTACCTGCCGCAAACTCGGCAAGACCGCCGACTTCAATCACAACATCGAGCACGGTCATGCCCTCGCGGTAATTCAGTGATTGCGGCTGCGTCGCCTGACCCACAACTCGAATCTGACTATCAAATTGACCAACGAAATTGGATACGATGACGGTGACGTTCGGCGTGCGGATAAACTCAGCGAGCGTCTCTTCTATAATTCTCGCCAGCTCCGTTGGCGTGTTGCCCGCCGCTTGTATGTCTTCCACCAACGGCGTGGAGATTGCCCCATCCGGTCGTACGGCAACGTCAATGGTTAGATCCGGATGTCCCCAAACGAATACTTGCAGGGCATCTCCCGGGCCGATGACGTAATCATCCGACACCTCTTGCGTCACTTCTCCGGAGGAAACGGCATCCGCCGGAATACCACCGCCACCGGCGCAGCCGGACAGCAAGAAGATGACAAGCAATGTACAAATCACAGCATACCTATTTAACATAATTTATCTCATTACCGTTGGGCAGCAAGTTCTTTTTGTAGCTCGAGCGCGTCGTCCCGACTGAAAAAACGCTTCTCAGCCAGCGCCTTAGCTAAAACCTGTGTCGCAGCGGCGGTGTCCCCACTTTGGTTGAGTGCATAAGCCAAATGATAAGCGATGTCTGGGTTAGTTTCTGCCTTCTCGTGCGATTCTTGCAACAACGCGAGACCCTCAGCCGTTGCGCCGTCCTGCACAAGAATCCAGCCCAGCGTGTCCTTGATCGCAGGGTTATTCGGTTCGATCTCGAGGGCGCGCCTAGCGACAGTCACAGCGCGGTCGTCGCCGCGCTGCTGATACAGCCATGCCAGGTTGTTGAGGACTGCCGCAGATGGCGCTTCGATACTTGAAGCTGTCTCGTAAACCTCGATTGCCTCTTGTGCTCGGCCGCCTTCGTATAGTGCCTGTCCCAGTACCACCTTGCTGGGCGCATGAAGTGGGTTTGCCTCGCTGAACTGTTGCAGCAACTGCAGGCTACCGTCAAATCCTGCTCTGGTGGCAATTTCAGCGTGTCGCAACGCAACACCCCATGATGGCTGTTGCGCATAGACCTGCTCAAACATTGCAACCGCTTTGTCAGTCTCACCATCTGAAATCGCAATTTCAGCTTGCATCATGACGGGCTCAACAGCGGTCGGGTCTGATGCGCGGCGCTCTGAGACAACCTGTTGTGCACGCGCTCTCTCATTGGAATTGAGATAGAGGTATGCGAGCAACATGTCACCCCTCATTGACGTAGCGTCATTGCTTCTACCCTGTTCGAGCGTGGCGATCGCCGCTTGAGATGATGATGTGGCCATTTGGGCAGTTGCGAGGGCACGATAATAATCTGGCGTTCCTGGATCGACTTCGATCGCCTGCCTCAACGACTCGACCGCCAGATCCGGCCGATTGTTAGCCATGTGCAACGCGCCTTTTAGGTATAGAAAGCTGGCACGCTCTGGATACTTCTCCATCATTGTATCGAGTAACGTCTCGGCTTCGCCGGACTCGCCCAAAACCATGTGTAGTCGAACTAAAATTTCTGCCGGCGCACTCGATCCGCCATCGACGAGAATAGCTTCCTGCAACCACCCTTTGGCGCTATCAACATCGCGTTCAGCGATCGACAACTCGGCCAAAGCGATCATCGCTTCAATATTCCCGGGACGGATACCGAGGGACTTGACCAACAATTCTGACGCTCGCTGATAGTTGCCAAGCCTGCCCTCAAGTGAAGCGAGCCCGAGCAAAGGTGCTACATCGTCTGGGTCAAGTGAAATTGCCTTCTCGAGCAGCGTGCGGCCAAGGTCATCTTCCCCATTAGCTATCGCGATATCTGCCGACAATACATAGCCCATAGCTACCTGCGGGTAGTCAACTGTCAGCTGTTCTGCCAGCGCACGCGCCTCAGTGACTTTCCCAGACTGAGAATTGACAAGGACATTGAGAACATCACGGCGCAAACCTGCAGCACTTTCAATGTCATCCAGGGCAGCCAGCACATCAGCTGCGCTGCTAGGATCACCTGCCGCAACATACGCAGTCGCTAAATCCAGTCTAAGAGAAGCGTCTTCCGGAAACCGCTGGACGTTGCTCTTGGCAACTTCCAAAGCGCTTTGAGCCCCTTGTGACGCCATTGTTAATCGTGTGGCAGAAGACAGAACTTGCACATCATTACTGGTCTGAAAAACGGATGCCAACGCCTCATCGACTTCGTCGTTTCGATCGAGCTTCCGGCGCGTCTCGGCGAGGATAAGCCGCGTTTGATAGTCTTTCTGCAATCGACCAGCAACTGCACTCAGCTGCACCTCCGCCTGTGCATATTCTTCGAGCTGATAATGCGCGACACCAAGAAGACGTCTCGCCAATACTGAATCAGGCGCTTCGTTTAGTGTTGTCAGAAGATGATCTCGCGCTACGGTCCAATCGCCTTTAGCGAACGCGAGCTGACCTTGTCGTAGAGTTGTAACCGGCGCGCGCGGAATAAGTTTCGCAAGCGTCCCCAAACTCTCGCTGGCCTTGTCCAAATCCCCCAACGCAATATAGGCGTCGAAACGTCCCGCGCTCGCGGCAGCTTTTCGGTTGTTCGTCGAGGGTTGATCCACAACGAGACTGAACTCGTCAACAGCACGTTCAAAATCTCGGCCGAGTAGCGAAATCTCACCCGCCAGCATGGCCGCTGGAATTGAGTTCGGGTGTGACTGCTTGATGACATCAACACGTTGTAGCGCTGTCGTACTATCACCCAGCTGGAAAGCCTGCCTCGCAAGCCCTAGCTTCGCCTCGACATTCGCTGGGTCGGCCGCCAGAGCGGCATCGAACGCAGCCGTCGCTTGGTCATTTTCGCCCGCGGAGAGAAAGGACTCGCCTCGCAGGGCATACAAAATGGCCTTATCCGTCTCGCTTGCTGCTTCCTCAGGGAGAATCTCCTCCAATAGCTCGTCGGATTTCGCCTGAATGAACAAAGCCTCTGCTAACGCGACCAGATACTCCTGTTTATCGGCGCCGAGCTCAAACGCGCGTCGAAGCTCTTTTTCAGCCGAAGCACCATCACCGAGATTCAGTGATGATTCGGCAAGAATCAGCCGTGCCGTTAGCGAACCTGGTTCGTTCTGCAACACACTCTTAGCATCAATAGACGCCGCTCGAAAGTCGCCAGCCTGAAGCGCGGTAGCGGCTCGCTCGAGACGCTCCGAATCGCTGGCACCACAGCCCGCCAGCATCATCGAGAATAAAAGCGCACAACCCAACATGGTTATGCGAGGCTGTCTAACGTTTGAGCACATGTTGTCTACCCGGTTGATCCTGCAGAACTGCCCGCTGGGCTTGTCCCACGCGGTGCTTAAGTCATCCCTGCCATCCTAACCAATTGGCCAGAATTTTTCCGCCGACCATCGCCCGAAAACAAACGTGACGTAGATCACACTCCGATGCGATATCAAACCGTTGACCGATCCCCAAGTCGTCGCAGAGCCAAAAGCACTGACGGTAAAGCGTGCTGGTGCTTATTGAGGATGAGAAGTGGCTATGAAAATGGTAGGCGCGGGTAGGATTCGAACCTCCGACCTCTGCCATGTTGTGACAGTGCTCTACCCCTGAGCTACGCGCCTACTAACGATGTCGAATGGTAGTGTGCAGGGCTACCGACAGCAAGTTTTCTATCCTCATTGTGCGATACAGTTCGCATACCCGCCTATCTACTGATGCAAGCCTCGCAAAAGTCGCACTCGATGACATCCTGATTTGCTACCATTCGCAGGGTGTTACTGCCTAGTGGTGTTTGAGGTTATGGCGCTCAGAATAATTCATCTTGTGGCTGCGGCCAGGCCAAACTTTATGAAGATCGCGCCGCTCTACCACGCGTTGCGAGCAGCGGAATGGGCGGAACCTAAGTTGATTCATACCGGCCAGCATTACGACTTCAACATGTCTGATGCTTTTTTCCAGGACCTTGGGCTGCCAGAGGCTGATTTTCACCTGGGCGTTGGCAGTGGGAGTCACAGCGAGCAGACAGGCAATGTCATGATCGCGTACGAGAAAATCTGCATGGATGACCGGCCCGACGCAGTCATCGTCGTTGGCGATGTCAACTCGACCATCGCCTGCTCGCTCGCTGCAGCCAAGCTAGGCATCACAGTCGTTCATCTCGAGGCGGGGCTCAGAAGCCGTGACCGCACGATGCCAGAGGAAATCAACCGACTGGCCACCGATGCCATAAGCGACCTGCTATGGACGCCGTCACCCGATGCTGACGAAAACCTCGAGAACGAGGGTCATCCTAAAGAGCGCTTCGAGCGTGTCGGCAACATCATGCTCGATTCATTCGAAATGATGAGAGACAAAATTCAGGCTGCTGACGAAGCGGGGACTCTTGGTCTTCCGAAACGTTTCGCGCTTGTGACATTACATCGACCAGCGAATGTTGATGGAGAGGAAAGCCTGACCGCGCTGGTCAACGCAATGGTCGCAAGTGCCGAGAAGATTCCCCTGGTCTTCGTCGCACACCCGCGCACCCGCAACAAACTTCAAGAATACGGGCTTTTGGGTCGTCTGGAGTCGAGCGAAGGCATCACCATCACTGAGCCTATTCCTTATGTCCGTTTTATGAGCCTAGTCACGCACGCCGAACTCGTACTGACCGACTCCGGCGGTCTGCAGGAAGAAACAACCTATCTCGGGATTCCCTGCCTTACGTTGCGACCCAACACAGAGCGACCCATCACCATTACCCAGGGCACGAACAAGCTGGTAACGCTGGAATCACTCGCTGACGATCTTGACGATGCACTCTCTGATCGCTGGCCTCGTGGCAGCAAGCCAGATCTATGGGATGGAAATACCGCAGCACGTTGCGTTGCGAGTCTCAAGCAGTTTATTGACGCCTGATCAGTGAGGGTCGCTAAAAGGACGCAACGATGCGTCGCTAATCGGCCTGCAACGAAAACGTCAGCGGTACAACAACATGCATCGTTGTGCCTTCGCCTGGCGTGCTCTCGACATCGAGCGTACCGCTCAAACTCTCAATGTAGTCGCGCGCTTGATACATGCCGATACCCATTCCTTTCGCGCCCTTTGTGCTGTCAAAGGGCTCGAACAAGCGTCGCTCGATAAACGCTCGATCCATACCGGTACCGGTATCTGCAATCGATATCTTGCAGCGTACTGGCTGTGTTGATGTCACGTTGCCGTCATTTGTAAGCCCTGATACTGTCACCGATATCGTGCCATCGGACGGGGTTGCGTCTTGCGCATTGCGCAGAAGATGGTGGATTGCCGAGGCAAGCTTTTCTGCATCTCCGAACATCGGTAGCCGAGCCGCGTCGGTATCTTTGATCACAACCGGTTGTGGCTTGCGATCGGCAGCCTGTTTGCAGGCGTCGGCCACCAGAACCAACACATCCACCGTGCGATTGGTCCCGACCGTCCCGCCGCTTTGAAGCTGCTCCAAAAGCCTATTCATGCGTCGCACGGAATTTTCGATGGTGCCGATCGCATCCTCAACAAACGCTGGATTGGATTTGTGTTTCACCGCGTTACTGACAACCAAAGACTGCTGTGCGATCAGATTTTTCAGATCATGCATGACGAAAGCAGAAAACCGGTTAAAGACTTCGAACTGACGCGCCTGCGTCAGTTGTTGCTGCACGCGAGTCTGTTCCAAGAACACTGCAAGCTGCCGACCGACGGTACGCAACAAATCGTGATCTTCGAAATTCAAATCCGGCATCGCAGTTGGGCGACTCAAGGATACAACCCCTGTTAGCGTGTCATCGAGCATCAACGGAATGAACAAAACATCCTCCGATACCAACGCTTGGACAGAGGTGAGAGCGCCACTGTAGTGTTCCGGGTTTTGAATGGCTTGGCGCCCATCCACGACCCAACCTGTAGAGGCAAGAAAAGCGATCAACGGGTGTGAGCGCGCGAGCTCGGGTTCCGAATGCCGATAGTTGAAGCTTGCCTGTACTCGAAACAAATGCGGATTCGCCGCATCGCGTTGCCACAATGCGCCGCCATCACTATCGACGATATCCGCTAGCGCCTCCAGACAGAGCACGGGCATTGGCGCGCGTTCGGAATCCTGCGCCAGGCGCCCGATCAGTTTGAGCCATTCTTCGCGG
>JBCAZE010000246.1:0-3643 GCA_039700805.1 Pseudomonadota bacterium
GAATGGTCGCTTTTGACGTTACATCCGCAAACTGGTCGGACGCACCAAATTCGCGTTCACCTTGCTCACGCGGGTCATCCAATCGCTGGCGATGATCGATATGGCGAGCCGGATCGAAATCAGTGGTATCAACGAGATGGATTGCCGCGGCTATTTTTGCACGCCCAATCATTGTCATTTGATGATGGGGCAGGGCGAGAGCGGACGTTTAGCGCGCCATTGCCACCGGATCTCACGGAATACTTCGAGAAGATTGTCCAAAGACCGACAGTCACGTCAGCGCGACGGCGACGACGATAAGATCCCGCGCCACGCGAGTTACAGAACGCCGAATTGACGCAGCGCCTCTGCTGTTCTGATCAGCGGCAACCCAATAAGCCCAGTGGGATCCTTCGATTCGACCGCCTCGAACAGGGCAATGCCGCGTGATTCAACCTTAAAACCGCCGGCGCAATGCCATGGCTGGTCAGCCGCAACATAGCGCTCGATTTCGGTCTCGCTGAGCGTCCTGAATCGCACGAGCGTCTCATCTCGAAAAGCGATGACCCTTGCTGACCGGCTATCGATAAGATGAACGGCGGAGTGAAAGGTTACTCGCTTGCTCGATAGGGCGGCAAGTTGCGAGCAATTGGCTTCAGCATTGCCGGGCTTTCCAATAATGTCAGCGCCTGTGGTCGCGACCTGATCGGCGCCAATAATTATCCGATGTCCAAGCGACTGGGTCGCGGATAAGACCGCTTCGGCCTTCATGGCCGCCAGTCGCTCGGCTAGCGCGGCGGGCGATGCGGCGGTTTCCGCGTCTTCGACGAGATCAGCCGCTACTGTCTCAAATGTGTCGATGAGGCGCGACAACAGCATTTTCCTGCCGTCTGACGAAGACGCTAGGATCAGGTGAAGGTGGTCTTTGGCCCGTTTTGTTGCTGGATGACTCATCTCGGAAACACTTGTTTTTCTGAAATATTCTTTGACATCGGGCGCCTACATTCTTAATATTCGCGGGCTTTGTTGTCCGGAATGAGGTCACAGGCGATGGCGCTGCCACCCGATCCCGTTTCAGTGGCCGATGCATGCGCTCGTGGGCTCAGCTTCGAAGGCCAGTTTGCCATCGAAACGTTGCCGAGAACCAGCGCGCTTGTCGCTGCTGCGGTTGCCGATAGCGCAGGCGGTGATGCCGTTGAGACTGATATCGCTGCTTCAATCGTCTTTGTACCAGCGCGTGCACCGGCGACAGCGGCACTTAACGTTGAAGTGCGGGGTCAAATTGGCCTCTTATGCCAACGCTGTCTTGAGTTAATGCCGGTGATGTTGGACCAGCGGTCCGAGTTTCTGATGACGTCGACGGCAACGTCGGATGAGGCACTTGCTGAATCAGGGCAAAGCGGAGAGCGCTGGGATCACGATGTGGATGATCTCGCGCTGGCTGAATTGGTCGACGAGGTGATCGTCCTCAGCTTGCCGATGGTAGTGCGGCACAGCGACATCGCGGATTGCGGTCCGCTTGCCAACCGAGGATCGGAAGGCGAAAACAAGAATAATCAGCAGACGGAAACACAAACGCCGTTTGCTGGACTCGCCGCGCTAATGAAGCAACGCGAAGACAGTTAGAATTGTAAATATTGGCGCTCGAAGCGATGCGAGCGTGACATTGGAGAATAGAAATGGCAGTTCAGAAAAGCAGACGCACCCCGTCGACACGTGGCATGCGTCGCGGACATGACAAACTGAAAGGTAAGACGTTGTCGGTTGAGCCGACCACCGGTGAAAAGCACTTGAGACACCACGTGAGCCCGGATGGCTTCTACCGTGGCAAGCAAGTTGTCGCAAGTCCCGTAATCGAAGCGGACGACGAATAAGTCGCGTGCAGCTAAGGCTGCACTTGCACTTGGGCTTGACCGGCTAATCCGACCGGTTGCCTAGTCCCATGAACCAACCAGCACCTGTAACCCTGGCGCTTGATGCGATGAGCGGCGACCGGGGTTTTCCTGTTGTGATCGAAGCCGTCGATCAGCTCGTTCAACGCGGTGTCGACACCGCGTTTATTGTTGTTGGCAATACGGAAGAGATTCGTTCGGCGTGGACGAACGTGCCGAGTACGGTGTCTTTCGTTGATGCACCGGAGGTCGTCACGATGGATGACAACCCCGTTGACGCGCTGCGACGAAAAAAATCGGCTTCCATGAGGGTCGCGATTGATCTGGTCAAGCAAGGGCAGGCGGCGGCTTGTGTGAGCGCGGGCAACACAGGCGCGCTAATGGCAATTGCCAAGTTTGTGCTAAAGACGATTCCCGGGATCGATCGGCCTGCGATCATGGCCGAGTTGCCAACACGTGACGGTCATCTTTATATGCTCGATGTTGGCGCCAATGCATCATGCACGTCCGATCAACTGTATCAATTTGCAGTCATGGGTGAGGCTGTGGCGAGTCGATTGATGGGCAAGGCGCCGCGTGTCGCACTACTGAACATCGGCTCCGAGGACGTTAAAGGCAACGATGCTGTCAAAGACGCCGCCGCTAGACTAAAAACATCAGCCGTCAATTACGTTGGCTTTATCGAAGGCAGTACGATGTTCGATGGCGATGCTGATGTCGTTGTTGCCGATGGTTTTTCGGGTAACGTGGCGTTGAAGACGATGGAAGGTACGGCGCTTTTGATCGGCAGTTTTCTCAAAGATGCTTTTATGCGCAATGCGGGCGCGAAATTGCAGGGGTTGATTGCTAAGCCTTCGCTGGAGCAATTGCGCGCAAGAATGGACCCAAGAGCCTATAATGGTGCGAGTCTTGTGGGATTGAACGGTATTGTCGTCAAGAGTCACGGGAGTGCTGATGCGATCGCTTTCGCCAAAGCGATCGAGACGGCGACGTTGGAGATTCAGGACAACTTGCCGGCGACGATTGATCGTCGGCTGAACGGGGAGCGCTAATCCTATGTTTTCGAGAATTGTGGGTACCGGTAGTTATGCACCGGAACGTATTCTGACTAATGCCGAACTGGAGGATATGGTCGATACGAGTGACGAATGGATACGTTCACGAACGGGCATCGAGCGGCGTCACATTGCTGCCGACGATCAATGCACCTCACATCTTGCGATTGAGGCCGCCAAGAACGCGATGGATGCAGCGGGTGTCAGCCCGGATGAGATCGATTTTCTCATTATCGGTACGACAACCCCGGACCTCGTCTTTCCAAACGTTGCTTGTTTAATTCAAGAAGAGCTCGGTATCTCCGCGTGCCCAGCAATGAGTGTCGAGGCTGCGTGTACAGGTTTTATTTACGCACTGAGTATCGCGGACAAATACGTTGCGGCGGGCACATCGAAATGTGCGCTGGTGATCGGTGCCGAAACGCTGAGCCGCATCACCGATTGGAATGATCGCAACACCTGCGTGCTTTTTGGTGACGGTGCGGGTGCGGTAGTGCTTAAACCAGATGAAGAGCAAGGCATTATCTCAACGCATCTCGGCGCCGACGGACGTTATCGCGAGCTCCTTAAAGTGCCGTGTGGCGTATCAAAACACCCGCAAGATCTGGCGCGCGGGGAAGCTTTTATTCACATGGCCGGTAATGAAGTGTTCAAAGTGGCGGTCAAGACACTAGAGCACATTGTGGATGTGACGCTTGAAGCCAATCAAATCGACAA
>JBCAZE010000247.1:0-3571 GCA_039700805.1 Pseudomonadota bacterium
GTCTCCACAAGCACTAGACCGTGAACTTCTCTATTTGAGCGACAGCAAAGGGTCAACAGTCGTAAGTATAGCTGACGGTCGGTTTGTTTCTCGATCCGGCCAAAAGCGGACTTTCCGTCTAACACCAATCAGAAACAGTTGGTCTCAAAGAGTATCGACTAGTCCCACCACAAGAAGAGCACACGACGTTCACCAAGCATTTCTCGAAGATCCGCGATATTGCCCGAGCCTTGATCGACGATATCGGGACAGAACTCGTACAGCTCCTCTACGAAGCTATCCATGTCCTCTGGTCCACTCAGCACTTTTCCGAAGATCATATCGGTACTTGCTTGCATGATATCGACTTCGATTTGCTCCTGATGTGATTCAAACCAAGCAATCAAATCGTTTGTTGTCATTCCGTAATTGACAGCATCTGTCCGCGCGAGCCGCAAGATATCGTACTTATCCTCGATCTCCGCAACGACAACTTCTACGTTGTTGCCGTGATCCTCATCCCCAAGCCACCGATTGGTGCCTGAGAAAGCCACAAGTCCATCTGGCAGTTGTTCACGGAGCTGTACCACGAGTTTGGCTGCGCGAGCCTGAGCTACAACGACTGAAACAGCTCTGGCATCACGCGCTCTACCAAAATCGTAAGTCATGTAATGGCGCAACGTCGCGCCCGACAAGCGCTCAACCGTCTCACGCACCAAATCGGATTCCCTGTTTGTCGAACCGAGATCTCCGGAGGCAGCAACACTGATCCAAGACATCGCAAACGCAGCTGCAGACAATCGAAATAGTCTGCTCTGCAGATTTGCGATATTGGTTAGGATTGCCGCTAGACGAAAATACAATGAGCTGGCCTATCTAGGACAGAAACTGAAAGGATAGCAGACGATCAACTGGCGGCAATTCACGGCCAAAAACGGCCATTTACTCGAGTCGCACCGTGATTCACAGTTGTTGCCAAAAAGAGCGCCTAGCAAGATCAGGCCGTATCAGAGTCCGTTGCATTACAAGCGGGTTTCAATTGCCATCTTGCCGTTCGTTTCTGGCTGCGCTCAGCGTATGCTGCGTTAGAAAAAGAGGAAGAGCGCAATCGCTCAGCGCCAGGGCTGAACTATTCGGGACTTGCTATGATTACTAGTGATGTAGATTTGCTTGAGCGCAATTCGCGTGCACAGCCCGGCAGCATGCTAGGGCTGCTTTGGTCAGAAAATTCATTCGATCGAAAGCTGTTCGACGAATACTGCGTCGTTGCTGAGAGTATCAACACAAAACTGGATACTGGCGTCGAGGTTGACCCGCATTTGGTTGCAATGTCTTTCTTCGTGTACAGCGAAATCCTGAAACTCCTTGTTTTTCATTTCAATCCGTTAGATGGGTATGAGATAGAGAATATGACCGAAGAAAGGTATCTCGCGATACTTGAGACCCTGGACTCTCTCTTTGAAAGACACCGAGTTTCGGCATCACGTTCTGCGGACTAGAGAGCAACGTAACTCGTATTTTTCCCTACTGAGCGACAGCAATGGGTCATCCGCTGTGAGTATAGCTGACGGTCAGTTTGTTTCTCGATCCGGCCATGAGCGGACCGTCAATCTTCGACAGAAAGCGGAGAATCTGACCGTACTATTCCGGTGGTCGTATCGACGTCGAGTACGTTCACCGAACCGTCGCGTAAGTAGAATATCAAGACTGTTTGCGAGTCGATATGGTGGCGACCAAGCTGAGCATCGATCGAGCTGACTAGCGGCGATACGTCTTTGCCATCCTCCGAGATGAATACAAGATCTCTCGGTCGGTCTGGGTTTGGCTTGTCCTCGTGCACGGCAATTTGGAGGATCATTCCGACGACAAAACGACCAGTTTCTGTTTCGTCGATTCTGTTTCGGCCAGGTTTGTTATGGACCATGCTCCAGGACAGAATGTCGTTGTCATTATTCTCGAACAACCAATGAGCGTTCTTGGATCTGGTGTCGAAAAACAAGAGGTTTCGGGCGGTCCCGAGACCACCTGAGTAACCAGACCCGACGATGCGTCTTGGGGCAGCAAGTTCCGCATACAGGAAGTCAGTCCCTTGAATAATCTCGAAGTTGCCTAACCTCAACTCCTCCGAGATTAAATCAGTGCCTCCAACTTCGGCGACCTGTGCATGAGGTCTGTCCTCAGTGGCAAAAACCCCAATGTCGTACGCGACGATTCCGACGCTGATCACTGCGAAAATAGCAATCGCCAAAAGGACCAACGCGTTGATTCGCCAGACCCATGTAAAGAACCTATCCGTCTTACTATTCAAGTTTAGATACTGCTTTCGATAACGCTGACGCAGCCTGAAGGGAGAATGACAGACTAGGGCCAGAACTTGAAGGACTAGCAGACATATGACATATCCCCGGTATCGGGCAGTGGGTCCCTTCGGTCCAGGAGCGACTTGAGCCGATCAAATCGGGTTGTAGAAAGAATAAACTGCGGTGGCGCCGTCATATTCCTTCAACACGGCTAGCCCGTTACTAATAAATGCGCAAGACGAAAGCAGAGACGCTTTGAGTCCAGTTCCCATCGAGCCGAATCGGATTTTCTCACTGGACTCGTATGCGACTTGAAGTTCGCTTAAGGCCTCTTTGTGCGACGCTAGTGTGAGTATGTCTTGCTCGTTAGCAGTTTTGAACACTGCATCAGGCCTAAACCGAATAGTAACCTGCATCGAGCGACAGTCCCTGTAGTCAAGTTCGCTTCCCTCAGGAACGGCAATCACAATGACAGCGTTTTGTTCGGACTTCAGGGTGAATTGATTGACAGTGACCTCCCAGCTCCAGCCGCCGGAAATCGCGGCACTGGATACCGTTAGTAGCAAGAATGCCAACAGAGTCCTCACTATTCCGACTGGCTCCTTTCGGTTGAATCCACAGTCATAAGCCGTGAGTATAGCGGACGGTCGATTTGTTTCTCGATCCGGCCAGAAGTGGGCGCTGAACATAGCTCGGTCAGTCCATCCGTAATTCAATCGTTCTCGTATCCGGCTCGTAGCGTATCCAGTCGCTGCTTCGTTCTTTGGAGGCACTAGCCCAATCGACTTCGCCTAGATTATTCGGTTCGCCTGGAAGGTATAGAACGAAAGGAATGCTTCGGCCTCCGATAAATCCCAGATTGCCTTTGATATGCGGCCTGCCTGAACCAAACGTGTAGCGCTTTGGCTCGATCCAGTCAAACGAACCTAGATCATTCAACTCATCCGGCCAATTGGTCAACAGCCTAAGATGGATTTCTCGCCAGAATTGCCGCTCGTACACGAAATTATGCTCTGAATAGTCGCCGCCATGACTTTCCGCTTTGGGTCAACAGCGGTCGCAAAGCCCGTCGTCGCCACTTGCAGCATTCGAGCCTAAAGCGGCCGCGGGTCACGATCAAATCTGAAAATGGCTGTAAGGTCGAGTCTGACTTATCGAATGTAGGGAATTGACCGCAGTCGGCTAGCGCCAATTCGGCCCCTTCGGGCTTCGCCGCAAAGCTGCTCGTCGCCAATCAAATAAAAACTACAGTCGTGCCGGCATTAAAAGAGGGGATAATTCGCCGCTTCGCG
>JBCAZE010000068.1:0-15272 GCA_039700805.1 Pseudomonadota bacterium
GCTAGCTTTACGGTCGATGCACTCAATAGTCCGGATGTGACGGTAAATCCGGTGTTCGACGGCGAGGTTGAGAGCAATCTTCTGGCGGCTGGAACAAGTTTGGCCGTCGGTGAGTCGGCGACAGTGACGCTTGCATTGACGGTGACGCCCGGTGGCAATCTCGGCCCTTATGACAATCTGGTTGTCGCCACCGGTGAATCGCCAAGCGGTTTGACGCTGACAGACGACTCCGTGGATGGCGCGATACCAGACGCCAACGGTAATGGTGATCCTGGCGATGATACGTCGCCGACGTCGATCACCTTCAGCGAGACGCCATCACTCGGTGTCGCTAAGAGCGCCACAGTCGCGGAACCGAATTTCGATGATACGTTTACGTCCACCGTAACGGTCGTTGTCGAGAACGCGGGTGACGTCGTCTTGAACGACGTGCAACTCGATGAGCCACTCGGGACGAACTTCGCACCGGCGGTGGTCGTCAGCGTCGACAACCTGACGGTCAATGGAGATATCGCCGCGGTGCGTCCTGGCTTCGATGGTGTGTCTGAGACGCGATTGCTCGCTGATGGTCAGTCCTTAATCGCGGGCGGCCTAGCAACCATCACCTTTGATGTGACCGTCAATCTGTCGGTCGGCGGGCAATGCGCAAATATTCCGCTCTCGAATACCGTCACCGGTAGTGGTCGCAGTCCTTCGGGTCAGCTGTTAACAGACCTCTCCGAGACGGGCGCCGATCCAGATCCTGATGGCGATGCGAATCCTGGTAACAACGATGCGCCGACCACAATTGACTTCGCCGTGGGTGTCGATGGCGTTGTGACTGTCACCGAAGAGCTATTGCCTGGCGAGGATATTGCTATCCAAGTCGTGGATGCCGATCAGAATCGCAACAGTGCAGTGGCGGATACCGTCACTGTTGTCATCGAGAACCTCACCAGCGGAGAATCGGAAACGCTCACGCTGGTCGAGACAGGGGTTGATTCGGGTGTATTCGAAGCAACGCTGCCCACGGTAGAAAGCAACGTTGCCGGTACGAGCGATGACGGTCAACTGAATCTATTCTTCCTAGATAACTTCACTGCAACGTACGACGATACGCTCAGCAGCAGCGGTTGCGGCATCACGGTAACCGACGCCGGGAGCGCGACTGGGCTGGCTACCCTGGTTGGCAACGTCTGGCTTGATACCAATTCTGACGACAATTTCGATGTCGGTGAGAATGGCCTCGAAGGTTGGATCATCGAGCTCACCGATAGTGCGGGCAACGTGATCGCGACGGTAACAGTTGCTGCAGACGGCAGTTACACAATCCCTGATATCGAACCCGGTGAAGACTTTACGATCACACTCCGTCACCCGGATACAGGGACGATATTCGGACAAATCACCGATGTTGATTTGCCACCCGATACCACAGTCATCGATCAAAACTTGCCGGTTGATCCAAGCGGCGTGTTCTATGATGCTGTTGCGCGGCAGCCGATTCCCGGCGTCGACGTGCGTCTCGTGGATGCCAACGGTGTACCACTGCCGGCGGCGTGCTTACTGCCAGGACAACAGCCGCAAACCACAGCGGCAGATGGTTTCTATCGATTCGACGTGCTGCTAGGTGCGGATCCGGCGTGTCAGAGCGGCGATAGTTTCTTTATTGCGTACGATGTGCCGGATGGCTATCAGTCTGGCGTGTCCGAACTGATTCCTCCGATTGCAGATCCTATCGATCCAACAGGGCTCGGCGATCCGGTTCGCGTGGGTGATACGCCGACGACACCACAGGGTGCCGACAGCACGGACTACTACTTAGGCTTCACGCTTGAGGACAACGACCCGGATGTCATTTTCAATCACATTCCGATTGATCCATTGGGTGTTGAAACTTCGAGCGTTCGTTTGACGAAGCGGGTGGCCCGCCCAACAACAACGGTGGGTAGTCTCGTTGTGTACACCATCACGATAGAAAACCTGTCGCCGGTGACGCTACCCAATATCGAAGTGCTCGATACCTTGCCACCCGGTTTCAGCTACGTCGACAACTCAGCGTTGTTGGATGGTCAGCAGAATGGCTTCACCGTGAGTGGCCCGAGACCGTTGGTGTTTGCATCGATTGCATTAGCGCCAGGTCAGCTACGTACCTTGCAATATGCCTTGCGTGTAGGTGCCGGTGTTACCCAAGGTGATTACATCAACACGGCGACACCCACTCTGAATGGCGGGCCTATTGGCAATACGGACCAGGCAGAAGTGCAGGTCATCGCTGATCCTGACTTCGAGGAAACAACCATCATCGGCAAGGTCTGGCACGATCGCGATGCTGACGGATGGCAAGACAACGCCGACGCTACCGGTATTCAAATCAGTGGCAACCCATTTGGTGACGGGCGTGTATTGCCAGACCTACCAGGTCGAGACAGCGAAGGTGAGAACATCGAGCGCCATCAGGTTGAGCTCGTGATGCCATTCAGCGACGCTGCGATCACCGTAACGACGGCAGAAGGGTCGGTAGTCACTTTGCACAAAGGCGAAATGACCACGGCGCATAGCGGCGATGTCGAGGCGGGCAGAAACGGGCAACAGATCGAAGTGGCGCGCGAACGCATCGTCACCGAACGTCGCGAGGTGACTCGAGCTGTACAGCAGAGCAATACCGTGACGCTCGATGCGGTGATCGAGCCGGTTCGATTCGAGTCTGGCAAGGCGGCAATCCCACCCGACTATGTCGAGCGCTTGCGGACCGTGCTCGAGGAGCTCGGTGATCGTGAGAACCTCCGTTTGTCCTTTGTCGGACACACTGACAACCAGCGCCTGAGTGCTCGAACGGCCGCGATCTATGCCGACAATCAAGGTCTCTCGGAGAGTCGTGCAAGAACGGTGGCCGAATTCCTGCAGCGCCCGCTCGGATTGCCAGCGACGGCGATTCAGACCAGTGGACGCGGTGATCGACGACCCGTCGCGAGCAATGCGACACCTGAAGGTATGGCGTTGAATCGTCGTGTCGAGATTCAAGTCTTGTATGACGAGGTCAGTTCGGAAACTCTGACCGAGGTCGAGATGATCGGTGGCGAAGACACTGGTGAGATGCGGGTCATTGTTCGCAATGTTGGTATTAATGAAGAGGGCATCGCTGGTGTGCGGCTTGCGACCGTAGAGGGGTTGATCATTGAAACCGATAGTAAGGGGCGATATCACATCGCTGCGGTTGATGGCGGATTCCTAGAACGCGGTCGGAATTTTATCGTCAAAGTAGATCCAGCGACCTTGCCACAGGGCGCCGAATTTACGACGGAGAACCCGAGAGTGAAACGGATTACACAAGGTCTTCTCAGTCAGTTTGACTTCGGCGTACTGCTCCCGCGTCATTCCGTATCGCGCGCCGGCATGCGAGCGTTTGAATTCTCGCCAGCATTTTTCGCTAAGGGCAGTGCTGAGGTTGCCTCCGAGTATGCTGGCTTGTTGGAAAATTTGGTGGCTGAGCTCACCGCCGCGGGCGGTGGCCGAGTCGTCGTTCTGGCGGGCGACGATGCCGCGGATCGAGCCCTTGCGACAGCACGCGGACGGTTGTTACGAGAGAAGTTGCGAGCCTCACTGCCTGAAATCGTGTGGCGGAATACGGAGGTGTATGTTTTGGCGAACAGCACGGGAACGCCGACCGCGCGGCGGCCTTCGACGGCGCAACGCGTCGCTGGCGTCTTGTTGGGCCTATTCATCAATACGGCTCATGCGGATGAAGCGTGCACGATTCTGTCTTGCAATGCCGACGGTGAGCCGGTGGTGGCCAGCCAATATCTTACGACTGACACGATGATGCCGTCGCCAGGACAAGATGATACCGGCGGGCGATTCCGTATCGCGCTTCCGGGGGCTGGGGTTATCTGGGCGACTGAAGATGCTGCCGTGCTGACACCACGTCTATCCGTCGAAGGTCCGCGCGTGTTACCGGTTGGTACACGAGCGCCGGTTGTGTTCGCTGCTTACAGTAACTACCACGCGTTTATTGATGAGTACGTCCTTGAGATCTATCGCGAGTCCGATGTTGATCGTGTGTCGCCACTCGCGCGCGTTCGACCGGTGAGCGTGCCCGAAGCGTTTGGCGGTTTGGTCTATTTTGAGTGGCAGCCGCAACCCGGCGACGCCCGCATCGATGAGCGACTTGCCTACGAGCTGACGGTTACCGGCGCCAATGGTCTTCGAGATCAAACCAGTCCTGGCTTCACGCAAGTGTTGTCAACACAACGCTATGCTGAGGAGCGCGACAAAGCGGCCGAGCGATTCGCTCAGCGTGAGGATGCGCGACTACTTGCGCCCAATTTGCTGACAGGCGATCTCAAGGTGCCGGCGGATGAAGCGCTGCGTTTGTTGACGAGAACCTGGGGCCGGTCACAACTCGTTCGCCAAAATATTCTCCTGACGGGCGCCCGTGTGCGCTTGATCGGGGATGACCTGTCACCTAGCCATGCGATCTATGTCGGTGGTCACCAGGTACCGGTCGATGCCGAGGGTGATATGGCCGCTGAGTATCTTCTGCCGATCGGTGAGCATTGGGCGGAGGTCGCGGTTGGTTCAGAGCAGGATGGGGTTTGGTTTAAAGACATTCCCGTCACGGTAACCGGCGAGCATCGTTTCATGGTTGCACTCGCCGATTTCACGGCTACATCGTCCGATTTTTCTGGTGCGTTGGAGCCGCTGTCCGGCAATGAGCGGTTTGCGGATGACAGTCTCGCGGAAGGTCGCTTGGCGTACTACCTAAAAGCAAAAATCAAAGGCAAGTACCTATTGACGAGCCAGCTCGATAGCAGAGAAGAACAGCTGTCGGACATTCTCGGTAACCTTGACAGAAAGGATTCGCGGACGTTGTTCCGGCGCTTGGATCCGGATCGCTACTACCCAGTTTATGGCGATGACTCGACGACCGAATGGGACGCAGACAGTTTGGGTCGATTCTACGTTCGTCTCGATTGGAACAAGAGTCGTGCTGTCTGGGGTAACTACCAAACGGAAATCAGCGACAGCGAGTTCATTCAATACCGGCGCAGTTTGTATGGTGCACAGTTGTCGTGGAATAGTGTCGCCACAACAGGACGTGATGAGACGCGTTCAAAGCTGAGTGTGTTCGCGTCGGAGACGCAGACGGCTCTCGGTCATAGCGAATTCTTGGGAACCGGCGGTAGTCTTTATTACCTCCGGCACATCGATATTCTGCCCGGATCCGATCAGGCGCGAATCGAAATTCGTGACGCAGACACGAATCGCGTGATCGAGAACATCACGCTGGTTCGCGGACGTGATTATGAGGTGGATGAGTTGCAGGGACGCATCATATTGGGTCGTCCGTTGTTGCAGATCGCCGAGCAATCGGCACCCTCGATTATCAAGCGCGGACCGCTGGACGGTAACCTCGCCATTCTCATTGTGGACTACGAATATGTTCCGGCAGGATTCGACACCAATCAGCTGGCAGCCGGCGGCCGGGCCAAGCAATGGTTTGGTGATCATCTCGCTGTAGGCGGTACTTATCTCAGTGAGGGGCGCGGTGGCGAAGACTATTCGCTTGCCGGCATTGACGTCACTTTGGCCGCCGGCGAAGGCACCTATCTGAAGGTTGAGGCCGCGAGTAGCGAGGCGACACAAACAGAGCGCTTGTTCTCAACAGATGGCGGTTTGTCATTCACATCATTGACGCCAGCAAATGGTGACAATCGTGCTGGTGAAGCAGTGGGCGTCGAGTCACGCATCAACTTGCAGGAACTAGGTTGGACCGAAGGCCGCACCACCGCTGCGGCATGGTGGCGGCGGATCGATGATCAATTCTCAATTGCGCGACGTGATGATGGCGTAGATGTGGTCGAGAGTGGCGTCGAATTATCGAGCGAACTCGGTGAGCGCGCCATCGTCGCTGTTCGGGCATCCGAAGTAGAGCGCGAGGGGCAAATCACGGATACCGATCTCGCAGTGCAATTGGATTATCGGATCAACGACAAAGGCTCTGTCTCAGCGGAAGTCAGACAACTGACGCAGGAGCAGGTCCTACTCGATCAAGAGATTGATGCCACGCTCGCCGCTTTGCGATATGCACATCAGTTTAGCGATGTCACAGAGATCTACGCGACGGGACAGGTGACGCTATCCAATGATGATGGTCAGTACGATAACAATGATCTCGTCTCAGTCGGTGTTACGCATCAACTGACCGGGCGAACTGCGCTGACAGGTGAGGTCAGTAGCGGGCATCGCGGCGAAGGCGCGAGTATGACGCTCTCGCATGACGTCAATGCGGATCACACAATCTACGGCACGATGACGCATTCAACTGATCGAACGGACAATCCTCTGTCGACGGCGCCGGGTGATAGTGCGTCAGGATTCAACGCATCGCGATTACTGCCGGGTAATACGTTGGCCATCGGTCATCGCTCAAGAATTAGTAACCAGCTAGATGTGTTCAATGAGACAACATTTGCGGATGTACGTGGGCCGGTCAGTCTTGGGCATGTATTTGGCTTGAACTGGAAAACAGAAGGCGGTTATTCGGTTGGCATGACCATCCAACGCAGCGATATCAACGCGGATCTCGGAGTGGTTGAGCGGACCGCGTGGACGCTCAGTGGCGGCTATCGTTCGCCGCGAGTGAATTGGGTAAGCCGTATTGAATACCGTGATGATCAGGCAGCGTTCTCGACAGAAGACGTCAATCAGTGGGTGAGCCTCAATCGCTTCGATTTGCGATTGTCAGAAGATTTCCGTTTGCTGACACGATTGAACTATGCGGAAACGGAAGACAATGCCAGTGTTTTGGATAACGCCAAGTTGGTGGAGGGTGGTATTGGCCTTGCCTATCGGCCCGTCGACCACAATCGCATCAATTGGTTGGCCAAGTACACCTATCTTTATGATCTGACCAGTGCTGGCCAAGTCGATCAGTTCAATCAGACACGGACACTGACCGATCAGCGCTCGCATATCGGAAGTATCGAGGGTGTTCGTCGCTTCGGTCCGAGATGGAGCCTTGGCGGCAAACTCGCAAGGCGTGTCTCAGAATTGCGTTTGAGTCGTGACAACGGCGATTGGTTTGAGTCGACAACGGATTTCGCCGCGATACGTGTGCGCTATCACGTGATCCGAAATTGGGACGCGTTGGCGGAGTATCGCTTCCTGCGCGTCGATGAGGCAGAAAGCGAGCGTCGTGGCTGGCTACTTGGCGTTGATCGTCATGTCGGCAAGCACATGAAGATCGGTGTGGGTTACAACTTTACCGACTTCTCTGACGATCTAACGCAGCTGGATTATGAGTTTGATGGCTTCTTCCTGAACGTACTTGGTAAGTACTAGGTCGGCATATCACTCGCCTCGTCAATGGTGGACGAGGCGAGTGCCAACACCCGTTCAGACGAAGTTATTGCTGCACCGTCACTTCGTGGCGCTGTCCCGTTGGGCCATCTCAAGCGATCCTTGGTGCAAAACGTAAGCACGTATGGCTTCAGCTTCGGTAGGACTGAGCCATTCAGCAAACGAGACCATACCGTTCGACCGCAATGCGCCATCGATAACGGCCGCGCGCCAGCCTTCTTCGGTCGCTGCAAAACCTGACCAACGCAAGTCTGGTAACACGCCGCTACTGATGGCGAATGCGCCATGGCAGACCATACAGTTGCGGCCATAGTGTTTCGCGCCTTCAGCGAGAAGCTCTGGCGTACCGAAGGGCTTTCCTGCTATGACACGGTCCACCTTTGGCCAGTCATTGTTGGGTACGGCGGCATTCGCGCCTAACTTGAAGGTGACGACGCTACCGATTGGTTTGTTGATTTTCTCATCGAAACTAAAGCCGCTGAGTAGTGCAAAGCTCGACCCCCAGCCCGTGGTGACTGTTACGTATTGTTCTCCGTCGATTTCATACGTGATGGGGCCGGAGGCGACACCCGCGCCGGTTGCATAGCGCCAAAGCGCGGTGCCGTCTTTTGCATCGTAGGCGACGAGATCACCGCCCAACTGCCCTTGAAACACGAGCTCGCCCGCTGTCGATAGCGTCCCGCCGTTCCAGGTGGTCGGGTGTTCCACCGTCCATCTCGGCGCTTGTTTGATCGGATCCCATGCGATGAGACGCCCGCGAGCGCCGGCTTTCAACATGCGAAGCATAAAGCGCGGTGGCTCGACGGGTAGTCCGTGACTGAAGTCCATACCGGTATTCCAGGCGACGGGGCTATCCGGTAAGTTTGGGTCTGTGACATAGGTGTGGCGAATTTCTTGCGCGGGGATAAAGGCAAGTCCCAGTGTCGGGTTGAAAGACATTGGGTGCCAATTGTGGGCGCCGAGTGGGCCGGGCAGTTGTAGGAATGGAATGTGAACGTCACGGGCCGATGCTTTGTAGATCGGCCGTCCATTCTCGTCGAGTCCGTCAGCCCAGTTCAGTGTTACAAAATTATCAGCGGATAAGAATTCGCCAGTCTCAGCATCGAGTACATAGAAAAAACCATTCTTGGGTGCCTGCATGACCACCCGTCGTGCGCCGCCATCATCGTCGATAGGCAGCTCGGCGAGGATGATCGACTGGGTCGCCGTATAGTCCCAACTGTCTCCCGGCGTGGTTTGGAAGTGCCAACGATAGGCGCCGGTGTCCGCATCAACGGCGATAATCGATGAAACGAATAGGTTGTCCCCGCCTGACGGGTCACGTATTTGCCAGTTCCATGGCGACGCGTTGCCAACACCGAAAATGATCTGATCGTTTTTGGCATCGTAGACAATCGAATCCCAGACCGTCCCACCGCCGCCGGCAGTTTTCCATTCACCGTCGTCGCCCCAGGTGTCATTCGCTAGTTTTTTAAGAATGTCATCAGAAGCTGCGTTGTCGGGCTGTTTGTTTGGATTGGGTGTTGTGTAGAATCGCCAAATCAACTCGCCGGTGTTCTTGTCGTAAGCGTTCAAATAGCCACGCACACCAAGATCAGCGCCACCATTGCCGATCAATACTTTGTCCCGAACAACACGTGGCGCACCAGTGATCGTATACGGTTTCGATTGGTCGACAGTCAGTGTGCTCCACAGGCGCTTACCTGTTTTGGCATCCAGCGCCTCAAGGCGGCCGTCAATGACGCCGACGAACACTTTACCTTGGCTGACAGCGACGCCGCGATTGACAACGTCGCAACAGGCTTTAACGCCAACCGCTTTGTCCACCTCCGGGTCGTAGCGCCACAGCTGTTTGCCTGTCTTCGCGTCTAGCGCGTAGACGACGGACCAGCTCCCGGTGAGATACATCGTGCCGTCGATCACGATGGGCGTGGCCTCAATGCCACGAGAAGTGCCTAGCGGGAAATGCCAAGCGAGCCCCAGTTGATCGACCGTCTCCGTGTTGATGGTCTGTAGCGGGGAGTGTCGTTGCTCATCGGTGGTTAGGCCGTGCAGCTGCCATTCTCCAGCGGTTTCGGCCGGCTCGCTACCAACGGCGTCGAAATGCATCAGCACGAGGACGAGTGCTGCAAGGCTCGCGTTCACATTGCGGAGGCGCCAAGGCGCCGTAACTCGATCATTCAAGATGGTATTCCCCCGAAACTGCCAGTGCCCTGATGGCTGTTGATACCGAAAGGATATCGTCGCGATGGCCGGTGCGCCACTCGTCGCTCGAAGCGATGTTGTGTGTCGAATTAGTGTGTATCATCGCCTGGCAAATAATGAGGAACGCATGATGGAAAAACTATTCGATATCGCTGGCAAAGTAGCGCTCGTGACCGGCGGATCCCGTGGGATTGGAGAGATGATCGCTGAGGGTTTCGTTAGAAACGGTGCGCGTGTCTATATCACCGCGAGAAAAGACGCGGCATGCGATCAAACGGCTGAACGACTTAGCGAGTACGGTGAGTGCATCTCTATACCTGCCGATTTATCGACAGAGGAGGGGATCCACACCTTGAGCGCAGCGTTGCATGAGCGCGAAGAAAAACTCGATATCTTGGTGAATAACGCCGGCGCCACCTGGGGGGCAGCCTTCGATGAGTTCCCGCCTGAAGGCTGGGACAAAATCATGAATATCAACGTCAAGTCGCCGTTCTTTCTATCGCAGGCGTTAATCGATCTGCTGACGGCTTCAGGTACCCATGAATCACCAGCACGAATTATCAATGTGGGCTCCATCGATGGGCTTCGCGTGTCAGAGTTGGAAACATACTCTTACGCCGCGTCTAAGTCGGCCATTATTCATCTAACGCGGATGATGGCGAAGAATCTTGTGCGACGTCACATCACGGTCAACGCGATTGCACCAGGTCCGTTCGAGAGCAAGATGATGGCGCACACCTTGGCGACGATGGGTGACAAGATCAAAGCGCAGGTGCCGCGCGGCCGAATTGGCAAACCGGGTGATATGGCCGGCGTAGCGATTTACTTGGCCTCGGAGGCCGGGAGTTATTTGACCGGCGTTGTGATTCCTGTGGATGGTGGGATTTCTACCACGCGCTGACCGTTAAAGTCATTTATAGAAAAGCCGCGCCTTCATGGAAAAAGGCGCGGCTTTTTAATGGCTTAGAGAAACTTCCTCAGTCTTCTTCTGCGGGTGATGTCTGCAGTTGTGTGTAGTTTTGAAGGCCCATGCGTTCGATCAAACCTAGCTGTGTTTCGATGAAATCGACGTGCTCTTCTTCCGACTCCAGGATCCGCTCGCAGATTTCTCGGCTGACGTAGTCATTCACAGATTCTGCGTGGGCGATCGCCGCTTTAAGATCCGGAATGGCGATCAATTCGATCTTCAGGTCGCATTCCAAAATCTCTTTGACGTTCTCACCGATCATCAATCGGCCAAGGTCCTGCAAGTTGGGCAAACCTTCTAGGAACAAAATGCGCTCGATGAGCACATCCGCATGTTTCATCTCATCGATGGACTCGTGGTATTCATAGTCGCCGAGTTTATCGAGGCCCCAGTCCTTCAACATTCGTGAGTGCAGGAAATACTGGTTGATCGCGGTGAGTTCGTTTTTCAGGATGGTGTTCAAGTGGGCAATAACCTGCTTGTCGCCTTTCATTAATAGCGTCCTTTTGATTCGCGGAAAAACGCGATGGTAAAGCGGTTAGAAATTAACGCAAGCCACGGATTTATAACGACAATCATTCGCATTTTCATTCTCTGCGGATGTGCTTGTTATATGGATAGTCATGCGTAGGGCAGAGACTCTAAATCGTCTGCACTGAGTGTTTGGGATTTAGCTCTCTGCGCTTGAAATGCGCGGAGTTGATCGGACTACGAGCTTGCGAGCGCCGGGTTATATCTGATCGGTTCGCAGCGGCGGTGCTCGCTGACGAGGGCTTGTGCATCTTCCATGCAGCTACCGCAGCAACTCGCAACACCGAGCGTGTCGCGGAGTTTATCTACCGAGTCGATACCTGATTCGATCGCTTTACGAATCTGGCCGTCGGTGATGGCTTGGCAAATGCATACGTACATGATGGTGTAATTAGAATGTAAATGAGAATGATTGTCAATAACATTTTTATCTCATTGTGCGATCGGTCACATCACGGCAGAAAGGTGGGGCGGATCGTTCAAGACGGACGCCGGGGCCTTGGGATCATGCGCTCGGCATGTGCGCCAGTCGAAGGTGTTGGCTGTGACCGATCTCCTGCCTTTCTATCGCCGGTCATGGCAGACTTAACGCTTCCAGAATTTCTGACGGGCGAGGCTGCCGCGAGCAGCCCGAGATAATAGGGGCGCACGAGCAACAGATGGCTGAAGAACAAAAAACCCTGCTAATTGTTGAGGACGACCCTGGGCTACAGAGTCAGCTGAAATGGGTGTTTGAAGGTTTTGATATTGTTCAAGTCGAGAACCGTCGCGACGCAATTGACGCGATACGTCGCCATGAGCCGCAAGTCGTCTTGCAAGATCTTGGCTTACCGCCCGACGCTGAAGGGGTCACTGAGGGCCTCGCCTGCGTTGAAGAAATGCTCGCGATAGCACCCTATACGAAGATCATTGTCGTCACCGGACACGGAGACAAGGACAATGCGTTGAAGGCAATTCGGGCCGGCGCCTACGACTTCTACCAAAAGCCAGTCGATACCGATGTATTGCAGTTGTTGGTCGACCGTGCGCATCAATTGGCCATGCTGGAGGCAGAGAATCGTCGGCTGCAGGCGGCTGACGCACATTCGCCCTTGGATGGCATCGTCGCTGTTAGCCAGCCGATGCTAAAAGTGTGTCGAATGATCGAGAAAGTCGCGCCGACTGACGTGACCACCTTGCTGCTCGGCGAGAGTGGCACAGGTAAGGAGCTGCTGGCTAAAGCGCTGCATGGGCTAAGCCCGCGCAAAGATAATGCGTTTGTCGCGATTAACTGCGCCGCCATTCCTGAGAACCTGTTGGAATCAGAGCTGTTCGGATTTGAGAAGGGGGCGTTTACCGGCGCCACCAAGACCACGCCGGGTAAAGTCGAAGTGGCGAATCAAGGGACGCTGTTCCTGGACGAGATTGGTGATATGCCATTGCCGTTGCAGGCGAAATTGCTGCGTTTTCTTCAAGAGCGCGTGGTTGAGCGGGTTGGCGGCAGAACTGAGATTCCCGTCGATGTGCGCGTCGTTTGCGCGACAAACCAAAACCTCAAGAACCTGATTGCGGAAGGCGGATTCCGAGAGGATTTGTACTATCGGATTTGTGAGATTGAAATCGACATCCCGCCATTGCGGGAGCGAGAAAACGGCGTGTTGATGTTGGCGCGCAGTCTTCTCGATAAATATGCGAGCAAACATGGCAAGTCACTGCGAGGGTTCAGCGATGATGCGCAGCGCGCGCTGGTCGCGCATGCATGGCCCGGCAATGTCCGCGAACTCGAGAACAAGATTAAGGGCGCGGTCATCATGGCCGAAGGTCGCCAGGTGTCTGCCGATGATTTGGGGCTTGAAGACGAAGCTGGCGCTGGGCAGTCGCTCAATCTTCGAGAGGTTCGTGAGCGTGCGGAGCTCGATGCACTGCGCCAGTCGCTGGTCAAAACCGGCGGCAATGTGTCTCGTGCCGCCGCGTTGCTTGGCGTGAGTCGACCGACACTCTACGATTTGATGGAGCGGCATGACCTTCAGGCTGACGCTTTTTCAGCAAGAAACGCGTAATGGGCCTATGCCAGCGGCTGCTAGCGAGTCCCTGTCGAAAACGATCGCTTAGTCACTAGACTGACGCTTTTGAGGGGCTTATTGCTGCTTGAAGGTGTCCGGGTTTAGGTCGTGGCGCGCCAACAGTTTGTAGAAATCTGTGCGGTTGCGTTTGGCAAGTCTTGCGGCCTGACTCACGTTACCGCCTGTGATCTGTAAGATCTGCGACAGATAGTTGCGTGTAAACTCATCCCTGGCATCAGAAAAAGAGGGTAGTTTGTCCCCATGTTCACCGAGCGCCGAGCGGACCAGTTCTGCACTGATCACGGGCGAATTCGATAGTGCGACATTCTGACGAACGACGTTGAACAGTTGGCGAATGTTGCCCGGCCATTCTGCCATCACCAAGAGCTCCAGCGCTTCCGGCGCGTAAACTTTTCTTTCGCTATCGCCTTGCTCGGTCAGCTGACGCAAAAAGTGAGTGACCAATAGGGGGATATCTTCACGCCGCGAATTGAGTGGCGGCATCTCGATATTGACGACGTTGAGACGGTAATAGAGATCCTCACGGAATTGCCCGCTGCTCATCAGTTCACGCAGGTCACGGTGCGTCGCTGACAGTGTCCGCACGTCCACGCTGATCGCTTCTGTACTGCCGACAGGCCGGACCTGATTTTCCTGCAAGACGCGCAGTAGTTTGACCTGCAGTCGCATCGGCATATCACCGATCTCATCGAGCAGCAGGGTCCCGCCATTTGCTGCTCATCAGTTCACGCAGGTCACGGTGCGTCGCTGACAGTGTCCGCACGTCCACGCTGATCGCTTCTGTACTGCCGACAGGCCGGACCTGATTTTCCTGCAAGACGCGCAGTAGTTTGACCTGCAGTCGCATCGGCATATCACCGATCTCATCGAGCAGCAGGGTCCCGCCATTTGCCGCTTGGAATAGGCCTTTGTGATCACGAGTCGCCCCAGTGAATGCACCTTTGGTGTGACCGAATAACTCAGACTCGAGTAGATTCTCTGCCATTGCACTGCAGTTGATAGCGACAAACGGCTTATCGGCGCGTTTACTGGCGCGGTGAATAGCGCGCGCCATTAGCTCTTTTCCTGTGCCTGACTCGCCGGTGATGAGGACACGCGCATCAGTCTCTGCGACCATGCGCGCTTGAGTGAGTCGATCGCGCATCTGAGCGTTGCGCGTAATGATGTCTGCAGCCCATTCTTCGCTGGCACTGGATGTACCGGACACGCGAAGCGCTTTTTCCACGTTCTCGAGCAATTCGTCTTTTTCGATGGGTTTCGTCAAGAAACCGAATGCACCAGATCGGGTTGCTTCGACCGCATCCGGGATCGTGCCGTGAGCGGTCATGATCAGTACATTTAATCCAGGCGCGCGTTGTTGCAGCTCTTGGAGCAGGCCAATGCCGTCCATCTTGTCCATGCGCAGGTCGCTGATCACGAGATCCGGCTGAAATCGACCGAGCACAGCGAGCGCGGACATTGCGCTTTCAACGGCTTCAACAATGTAGTTTTCAGCGCGTAGCCGAATGCTGAGCAGGCGTAACAAACCCGGGTCGTCATCGACGAGGAGAATTTTGCCGCGCGGCTTGAGGCCGGCCTTTCTGGAATTAGTCACGTTCGCTCTCATTGCCGGATTGAAGTCCACTGCCGCCCGGTTCATCTTCTTCACGCTCCCTGATCGATCGTTCTATCAGTGTGATCGCCTGTAGTTTCTCTTCCGTCTCTTCCAGAGACTCGCGCAAACGGCGGTTTTCGGACTGGAGTAATGTCAACTGCGAGCGTGCGGTGGCCAACTCTCGCGCCGTACTGCGACTCGCCGTATTGCCTGCCTGTCTTGCTTGTGACTCCGCGTTGACCGTGGCCCGTAATAGGCTCAAATGCACTTCGGCTAGAAGACGCTCATCACCGAGAAGCAGCTGAGGTTTCTGCAACAGCGCAGTCAGCATGCCGTCCGCGCGTGCGAGGTCCGAGTACGGGTGCCCCGGCGTTGCCAAGGCCAAAGCCAGCCGAAGCTGGTTTGTCGTTGTCGGTGCTCGCTCGAAATCGAGTGATAACTCCTGCCAAGTGCGTTCTTTGGTTTGCGAATCGCCGCCAAGCAATCGATTCACGTCAGCAAGATATATCGAAAGAGTCGATGGTTCAACGCTAAGTTCTTGATTTGTCGCTGATTGGCGACGGTCCATCAA
>JBCAZE010000069.1:0-15122 GCA_039700805.1 Pseudomonadota bacterium
GAAACCCTCTGTGCGACGCCCTTTAAGAACAGGACTGACGATCGTGCTCAATGATAAACGATATAGGCCCTAGTCCGCCTCGCGAACCGTCTTGTCGTACTTGGCAAACCAACCCATGATGTTGTCGGTCTTTGCAATCAAACGACTAGGCCGACCCGCGATGTAGTGCGACGAACCGGGCACGCGAATTAATGCGGTATCCACATCGCGTAGCTTTAGCGCCGTGTAAAACTGCTCTGCTTCCCAGGTCGGCGTCCGCCAATCCTCTTCGCCCACCATAACCAATGTCGGTGTCGTCACGTTTTCGACCAGCATGATCGGAGACCGATCGAGAAACGCATCGGGATCCTCCCAAGGCTCAGCGCGAATCCAATGACGCTTCACCAATGCCGCAATGTCGGCGGACAAGGCCATCGTCATCCAGTTGATGACCGGCTTGATTGATGCAGCCGCAGCGAATCGATCCGTTTTCCCGACAATCCATGCGGTCAAAATGCCGCCGCCTGAACCGCCAGTGACGAAGAGACGATCTGCATCCACGTAGTCCGAATCGACCAGGTGATCAACGACACTCATGAGGTCGTCATAATCGTAACCGGGGTAGGCAAGATCGATTTCAAGTGCGAACGCTTCTCCATACCCTGTCGAGCCGCGCGGATTGGTGTAGACAGTGACATAGCCTTCCGCGGCATAACGCTGTACCTCGGCAGAAAAGCTTGGCCCATACTGCGCATACGGACCACCGTGAATCTCGAGGATCATTGGATAGCTACCATCCTTCTTAAACCCTGGCGGCAACGCGACCCACGCCTCTATCTCAAGACCATCATGAGTAGAGGGCACTTTGATTTCTTCGATCACCGCGAGATCAAGAAATGGCAAAACATCATCATTCAACGCAGTGAGTGCGCGATCTTTCACGCGCGATCCCGAGATCGCGACGTCCGCCGGTTTATCAGAGGATGCAACGGTGTAAGCAAATACCGGGCTGCTCGTCCTCGAAACCGAATAAGCACCTGCCGCATACGGTCGACCAATGGATGTGCCGCCAACGTCGGTAATCAAACGCTTGACCGAGCCGTTCAGCCCAATATCCACAATCGCCATGTCGCCGGCATCCTCGATCAATGCGTAAATCGAGCGGCCGTTGCGGCTCCATGCAATATCCGCAATGCTGCGATCAAAGGTAGCGGCAATACGCGTCTGGCCGCTGCCATCAGCCGACATCATGTAGAGCCCGGTTTGCTGATAAGACAGCACTTTGTCGTCATAGCCAAGATAGGCAATCTGTCGTCCATTCGGTGAAACAGTCGGGTTGCTGTCTGGACCATCACGATCCGTCAAGCGGGTCATCGCGAGACTCTTGAGATCGATCGCGAATATGTCACTCTCAATACGGTCGAGATCACGATCCTCATTGGGGTTGCCTGTCACTAGCACGGTACCTGTGTCTAGCCACTCCGGTTGTCTAAAGTCGACATCCCCAATTGTCAGTTGCCGCGGAGAGCCCCCTTCGGCGGGGATCGTAAAGACATGCGTTGCTCCTTCAGACAAATACCCTTGCCCGTCAAACCGAAACGTGATGTCGTCAAACACACGAACCGGCTCCGACCAGTCCGCACCCTTCGGCGCCTTGGGTGGCTTGGCAAAACTCGGCGCTTTGCTTGGCACAAACATATTGAAGGCAATGGTCTCACCATTCGGAGACCAAACCGCCGCGCTGGGGGCGCGCTCAAATTGAGCGAGCGAGACACTATCGCCAGTGTCCATATAGCGAACGCGTAATTCCGGTTTACCCGCGTTAGACGTGGTGTAGAGCAGCCGCTGACCATCTGGCGACCAACGTGGATTCGTTGACGATGCGCCTCCAACGATCAACGGGCGATGGCTACCGGCGTCGACGTCGAGCACCCAAAGATCGCCACGAACACGATCGGTCTGTCTGTCCATTGATCGGCGGACATAAACAATCGTCTCACCATCCGGCGAAATCTGCGGGTCATCAGCGTATTCAAGATCGAATACCCGATCGGCAGTGAATCGTCTGTCGCGATCCTCGTGGTTGTCAGCCCATGATGACTGCACGAAGAACATCAACATTATGCCGACCACGACCCTCTGAACATCCATCACTGCCACTCCAATTGTTACGATGTAACGTTCGAGCATGCCGAAGCCAAAACTGGTCTGCAACTGGTGTGGCTTCATTTCCGACTCGCCGGAACCTGTTCATGGCGGTGCCGCAGCGCTGAAACAGAAAACGCCCCGCACATCGAAATGTACGGGGCGTTCCTATCAGAGGCCTAAGCGCGGAGACAAAGGCGGATTCCGCGCTGTTGTGGTTAGCCTCAGATTTTCAGACCCAGGTCGCGAATCACTTCCATGGAAATGTAATTGCTTCCAGCGGGCAGGTTCTTGGCAACAGCATAGCCACGCGCTGCAGACAGTGTCTGCGGGCCAATGATGCCGTCGATAGGACCTTTGTAGTAACCGGCACGTTGCAATGCACCTTGTAGGGCTGTGACGTTATCGCGTGTCATGTTGACTTCGCACATCACTTGGTTCCACTCCATACGCTCATCTGTCGTTTTTACCGACCGATTGACCGTATCGTATGTCGCTGGAATCTCGATGCGACGTTCGCTGGCCGGACGAACCAACTTCGTGACGGAAACAGTATCGTACTCCGCAGGGATCGTGACCTGACGCGTCGTCGCTTCGGTTTTGACAACTTTACGTGTGATGGTGTCATAAACCGCTGGGATCACTTTCTCTTCAGTGCGTGCCGGTGCAACCAAAACGCGCTTAGAAATCGTCTTGTAAGTCGCTGGTACTTCCACCAAGCACATGATCTCACCGGTGTCATTGGTCGCTTGCGACAAGACGGTACCCGATTGCCCCTGGGCAGGACCTTTTTTCCATACGGTATGCGCGGCTTTATCAAGCACTCGCTCGGTCTGCATCTCATAGCGTGCCGGAACTTCCACGAGTTCTGTGCGCTCAGGCTTAATCATGACCCGCTCAGTGACGGTTTCGTAGGTTGCAGGCACGACTTCGAGGCGTGTCGCCGCTTGCTTGACCAGGACACGCTCATCAACCGTTTCATAAGTCGCGGGAATAATTTCGATACGCTCTGAGGCATCGCGCGTCAGTACCGTTTCGGTCTCGGTGCGATACTCAGCCGGAATCAAAATACGGGCATAACACTCACCCGCTTTCGGATTCGGTGGGAACAGGCTCAAATCCGAACCATTGGTGTCCGTCGAGCCAGTCTCTGCAACAACCGCGTTGCTACGTGCAAGCGCCGCTTCTTTTTCGGCCAGACGTGCTTCGAGCTCACTGACACGACGTTGTGTCTGTTCATATTGCGTTTTCGAAACGACGTCAGTTGGCGCCACTGTTGTTTGGCTGTCGTCAACGCTTGCACAACCGGTGGCGAGCGCCGCACTTACTGCGATCGACAGCGCGATCAGTCTTTTAGATTTCATCCCCATCCTCCTCAATGTGTGGACGTCTCTTAATGGACGGGAGAAGTATAGGAAGTGAAATCCAGCGATCGTCGAACTGACACAAATCGTGACAATCTTATGACAGGGAAATTTCGGGCGACAACCCGCCCAGCTAAACGATATTCAACCGAGCTGCTTGTTGATCTCTTGCATCAAACGCGGCATCTGTATCGGTTTGCGCAGATAATCGCTAAATGCCGCCTGATCAAAATAGCGCGCATCTGACGCTGTGAGCGCAATGATCGGTTTCGTGAAACCGGATTGACGCAGTCGATTGGTGGCATCTACACCGTTCAGTCGCGGCGTATTAATGTCCATCAGAATGAGATCCGGATCATAAGCCAGTGCTTTTTCGACGGCCTCGAGTCCGTCGCGGGCGAGTAATAGTGCATAGCCCACTTGGTGCAAGTAGTACTCGGCGAGCGCCAGCATGTCCTCATCGTCATCGCACAACAGAATAACAGCAGAGGCTTTGGCAGTGTCCGCCGAAGAAGGCTGAGGCAACACCGGCGATGGCGTATTCGGCTCACCGGCATCCGTCGCGGGTAGATTTACAATGATCCGACAGCCGCCTTGATATCCGGAATCAATCTCAACTTTCCCCTCGAGAAGGTTGGCCAATTTCGCACAGATTGAAAGCCCGAGCCCTGCCCCTTCGCGGTCTCGCCGCTGCCCTCGCTCAAACGCTTCGAGCATCCTCTCGCGATCGGCAACCGGAATGCCTGGACCGGTATCGGTAACGACCAAGTGAATCGCATCGTTGCGCCAATCAACATTCAGCGTAATCGCACCCGCGTCCGTAAACTTGATCGCATTGCCGAGAAGATTGATCAATATCTGTCGAATGACAGTGGCATCCGTCTCGATATACGATGGCACGGCGTCAGACACCATCGCTGAGAAACCAAGACTCTTCTCCGCCGCCAGCGGCGCCATGATCATGGTCAGATCCTCAATGAGTTCCGTCACAGCAAATGGAGAGATGCTGACTTTGACTTGACCGGCTTCGATCTTAGCATCATCCAATACCGCTTCGACCAGCGTCGAAAGATGCCGTGATGCTCGGGAGATCGCTTCATTGCTCCGTGTAATCGTTGCCGAGTCTGCGGTTGAATCTAACGCCAAGTCGGCGTAGTTGATGATCGACGCGAGTGGTGTCCGAAACTCATGAGACATCATAGCGATAAACCGTGTTTGCTGAACGGCATGCTTTTCAGCCTCACGCCTTCTGTGGTCAAGCTCGGAGCGGGCCTCAACCAATTCACCGATCATCTCGCGCATACGACGAATCAACTTGCTCTGATTCGCGTGTAATAGTCGCACCTCGTTCGTGGTTTGCTGGCTTCTCTGAAGAAGCTCATGCTCTAGTCCCGAATCGAGCAAAACGACGAAAGCACCCGACGGATTGGGCAGCACATGAATATCGAAGACGCCATCCGCCAGTCCAACCAACGGCAGCTCAACCGTTTCGGTCATCGGGTGTCCAACCAACACGGGTAGCGCCTCATCGATCTTTGCGCCGAGTTGCGTATCAGCCAACAGACTCTCTCGTCTGGAACCGTCAATCGAGATAATACGGTTCTCTTTGTCCAGAGTGACACACAGCGGAAGTCTTCGCTCGAACAGGCGGTCTCGAAGATACTCGGCGACCAGACCTGGCAACGTCACGAGCTTACGCCACCAACTTCGTTGGCCAAAATCTGACGTGCAAGCGCGTGTACCGCTTCCTCGATGCGATCACCGTTCTTCGCGCTGGTCTTAAAGATGCGATTGCCGGCAATCGGCGCGCCGTCAAAATCAGCGCTCTTCACTTCCCAGCTCGTCGAAAGATCGTGTTTGTTCACGAGCAATACGTGCGGCACATCACCGAACTTCGCGTTTGCTTGATCGAAAAGCGACAACGCCGCATTGAAAGTGTCGCCTCGTGTGCCATCACATACAAGCAGATAGCCAGATGCACCTTTTAGGTACGCGATATCGACCGTCTTCAACTTGTCGGTGCCCGCCACATCCCAAACAACGAGCTTCAACTCGACATCGTCGATCATCACCGTCTTGGTATCGATTTTGACGCCGATGGTCGTTAGGTATTTATCGGAAAATACATTGTGTACAAAGCGCGCGACGGTACTGGTTTTGCCCACAGCAAACTCGCCTAAGACACAAATTTTAGCCGTAAGCCGGGTCACTGCGCTGCCTCTGTCACGACGACGGTTGCGCGGCGCAAGTGTACGCCGACAGCCTCACTCAGGTCGGCCGGCATCACCGAAATCGTGACCGCATAATTCGACAATCGACGTCGCAAACGACTGGCAACGAACTCGGCACGTGCGTTCGCAACACGCTGATTGGTGGCCGGTACGCCCGTCGCATCTGCACTTCCGGTCACTTGGACACTGACAACACGATTCAAATCGCGAGCCTCGCTCGCCAACACCAACAGCGCTTGTTCCAGTTGGGCCAGCGCGCCAGGCTCGACGAGCTGGGTGCCTTCAGAAAACTGCAACGTCGTTGACGCATGCATTGACAACATCGTCTGAAATTCGATCAGCGGATCAACCGTGGCAACCGCCTCCGGCACGACGCCACTGAGATCGATCGACGCGGCAAACTGACCTGAAGTCGCGAGCGTGCTCGCGCGTGCAATCCAGTCCTTTGATGCAACACCTGACACAGCGAATGTATCCGCTTGCCACGCGCCATCCAGGGACTGCGGCAAATCCAGTGCCGCTTCGACACGCTGGCGGACGATTGGCAAATCCAGCGAACGATACGGCCTCAATTGAGACTGCCATGCCAGATTGCTAAGACCAGACTCCGCAACGATGGTCTCGGCACGTTGCGCGAGAGGATCACGTAGCCCATAAATGGTGAGCGTGCCGCTCTCGTTCACAATGCGGTCCAGATAGATACCTGGTACCGCCTCGAAACTGCGAGTCAGCGCCTGTCGTTCCATAGACTTTTGATATTGCCCGTATAACCACCAAGCCAGTAGTCCAATCAGGGCTAGGGCCAACCAAAAACCCGGTTTGCGCAGCAACGACGTTTTCGCTTTCTTTTCAGTGACGGCTTGCCATTGCAAACACTCCGCCAAATCATAGGCCACGTCGGTCACCGTACCGGCGTCTCCATTGTAGTGTGCCAGTTGCGTCTCGTACGCCGTATGCAGGCGTTCAAGCAAACCCTGCAGCTCACTACGCAACGATTTCGGCGCCACGCCGCGAATCACGCACACGAGAAGCGCTTCAGGTCCATGCACCGCCCACAACGCAAATTCACCCATCTCAGCCACTTCGAGTCGGCCAGACTGATCTGGCGAAAACGAGTCCTTTACGAAATCCTGGATGGCTGTGAACATCGCCGACACGGCATCGTTGTCTTTGATTTCGGCTGCCTCTTGGTGCACATGCGCAATGAGCAGTCCTGAATCGCGCTGAATAAGGTAACCCTGTTCGACGCGATATTGCAGCGTCTTTTGCATGATGTACTGGGCAAAGGGAATGCCAGCCCGTGACGCCTCGAATCGCCAACGCAGATACTTCAGGGAAAGGCTTTGCTCCATCGTCTGGTTGATTTGCTGAGCATAAGCCTTAAACGTCTCGGCGATCGAACGCCTAATGGCCGGCCCCATAATGGGATACAACGCATCGGCGTATTCTTGAGGAGCTTCACGCAGACCCGACTTGATACACGCGTCAACGGGCGGCCGCAGTCGTCTTGCCAGCGCCGGCCCTGCTTCATGACTTCTTTGGATCGCTTGCGGCAAGATGGCCGCCACATCCTCCGAGCGGAGCTCTGGCGTGGTTACTCGTTCATCGAGTTTCGCCAACTGCGCCTTCTCTTGACCGAAAAGAAGGTCCCGGATTTCGTCGAGATGGCTCATGCGAGGCTGCTTGGCGTCCTCAGCGATCAGCTCTTGCCGCTCTCAATTTCGCCAGCCAGCTGCGAAAGCAACGTCGACAGCGAGCCACGTAACTGTTGCGCTCTCGCTTCGCTTTCGGCAGCCGCCGCCTCGAGGGCATTCAACCGGTCTTCGACGAGTTTTATCCGTTCAGCAAGCTCCCCTTCGAGGACACCCACCTCGCTTCGCAGTTGCTCTGCAAGCGACTGCTGCTCATTGACAGCGTCAGTCTGCCATCGCGTGACTGAGTCACGAAACTTCTCGATCTCACCGCCCAATCGATTAGCCCCGTCGTCACTCTTCGATTCCAGTGACGTCAACGCCTTCTCATGCTCATCCGCTAAGCGACTGAGCGAGTCTCCAACAGCATCGAATCGCTTTGCGACCGACTTCTCTTGATCACCAAAGAGCTTAGCCAGTCGCTTATCGAATGCATCGAACTTTTGTTCGTACGACTGCATCTGACCACCGAAGAGAATCTGCCGGATCTTGGCGATACTCGCATCGCCGTCATCATTGGCGGCTGCCGCTAGCAGCTCGTTGTCATTCTTGGCGCTCATGACTTCCCTCTCATCAAAACTAAGGCGTATCGGCAACACTTGCCGGCGGCTCCAAACGGTAACCGTGTTGATAAATGGCAGACAACTGCCAACCGGTTTCGTCACCGAACTTCAATTTCTTACGCAACCGACTAACATGCGTATCGACCGTTCGAGTCGTAACACTACGGTTATCGATTCCCCAGATGGATGTCAGGATATGTGATCTCGACAATGCCTGGTTTCGATTTCGAAAAAAGAACATCGCAAGTTCGTATTCCTTTTCCGTCAGCGTTAGCACGTCCCCATCCAGAGAGATGTTGGCACGCTCAATATCCAATTCATAGGGCGCCGCATCAGCAACAACTTCACTGATACGCCCACCCCGTGCCCGTCGGCGCGCCGCCGCCACGCGTGCGCGAAACTCGGCTTGTCGCAGCGGCTTCACTAAATAGTCGTCGGCGCCAGACTCAAGCGCTTTGACGATATCGTGCTCTTCGGCTTTAGCGGTAATGACGATGATAGGCGTCGTATCTCTCAGCTCGCGGCGCACGCGAGCGACGACATCGATTCCGCTGATGTCTGGCAAAATCCAATCAACCAAATAGAGATCGTAACTATCGCGGCGCAACGCTCGTAAAAAGGCATCACCAGAATCGAAACAAGTGACGCTATGGTCCGCCTGAGCCAGCCACAGACTGACGAGATCCGATTGATCCGGATCGTCTTCAAGAAGCGCTATGCGCACAATCTCCTCCCCGAAACAACTGATCCAGGCATCGGCTGCACGACACGTAACCGAGCCTGCTCGTTGTCTTTCTGTGACCGTTGTAACGTACTTAATGCTGCCAAGACAAGCCCTTAGCTGATTTTGATATCACGAAGAAAGGTTTCTAAGGCAGCGATAGCATCGCTCGCCGCTGGTTGATTCACGTCAAGCGCCGCTTGCTCGAGTTGCTTACCGTACTCAGAGACCGCCTTAAGACCGTAGGCCTCACCCGAGCCATACATGTTGTGACCCGTTACGCGGACATGCTCCCAGTCGCCTTCATCGAGCGCTCTTCGAACCGACTCGATATCTGCGGCACGCCTGGAAAGATATTGCGCCAATAATCGGCGTGCAAAAGGATCTTGTGTTTCCATGTGATGTGCCACGGAGGTTCCTATCGTCTTTGCGTGGACAGAGTGTCGCGCACGCCTTTCCTGCAAACAAGTCAGCAATTGTCACAAACTGTGAATCAACGCGCTGACTCTTGGCATGCAACAAACGACAGCAGGTCGGCGTGGTTGAACCGGCCGCGCACTAAAGCTCCGTCAGCGAGGAAAACAAGCCGCCGAAACACGATGCATGTCGCATCGCGATGCAATGAGGCAGCCGGCGCCCCGAGTTAGCCCTCGAGTCGACAGCTACCCCGCACCTCTGTGCTTATGGCGTTGCTAGCCGTTATGCGCCAGGTGATACCGGCGCAGCGAGATGTGTCTCAGCTTCACAACGAGATCGAATGGCTTCAACCTCGCCGCCAAAGTTGAACATCGGTTTATCGTCTCGTGCCGCAACCAATTCCTGCCGCAACTGCTCAGTGGCCGCCACATCGACATCACCGTCGACCACAACCACACCAAACCGGCGCGCACCCTCGACCGTGACAAGGCGTCGCTTGATGTCATCGAGCACGAGTGACGGATCTCGTTGATAGGGGTCACCCCAGCCACCGCCGCCCCAGGTATTGAAGTACAGCAAATCGCCAGCTTTGACCTTGATGCCATCAACCTTGGAAGGCAACCACTCATCGTTCCCGTCCCCGCGAACGAGTCGCTTGGTCGAGCGCATGCCGGGATCACCACCCAGGACGCCCCATGGGTAGGTGAACCAACGATCGTCGTGGATCGCGATTTCTCCGTCGCAAAGGAACCGATACGCCACCGAGAGTCCATTGCCGCCACGGTGCAGCCCCGCGCCACCGGAATCTGGAATCGTCTCATAACGCTCGATGCGCAGCGGGAAATAGGACTCAATAAATTCGTTTGGCACGTTCGTGAAGCCAGGCCACAATGAATGACCGTCAGGACCATCGCCAACCGGACGCCCCGGCACACCACCAAAACCGATTTGGAATAGTTGGAAGTACTCACCAGTGTCGTCATAGCCAGAATAAAAAAGGTGCGGTGAGTCTGAAAATCCGGCAGCGTTAAGCATCATCTCGGGCGCACCTTGACCGAGCAACGCACCCATCACATCAAAGATGCGTCCAAGTGCGTGTGTACGGCCAGAAAGCGCTGCTGGAAACTTCGGCTTCAACAAACTGCCTTCGGGTATGTTGACCTCAACGAGATCATAAAACCCGTCATTGAACACAATCTGTGGGTCGATCACATTGATCGTGAACGAACCGAAGAACATCTTGAACATGTCTTCGTTCATATAGAAATTAACGGAACTTTGGGCTTGTGGGTCTGTGCCATCGAAATCGAAATGTGCGACATCGCCTTCTCGCCACAGTTTGCATCGAATCTTGTAGGGCCCTTTACCCATGCCGTCATCACAAATGTAGTCTTCGAACACGCGTGGCTCTTCGGGAATAAACTGGTTGATGATCGCTTTCATTGCCACGTAGTTGCGCTCGAGCATGATGTTCATCGTCGAGAACAACGTATCGTCGCCAAACCGGTTCGCGAGCTCGACCACACGTTTCGCGGCCGTGTTGCAAGCCGCTACCAATGCGTTAAGGTCGAAACGATTCCATTGCGACGTTCGAACATTGTGCAAGATGAGCTCAAGCACATCTGACTGTAGCTCACCTTTCTTGTAGAGCTTGGTCGGCGGTATGCGAATGCCCTCCTGGTAAATCGTAGTCGCATTAATCGGAATCGAGCCGGGAACCATCCCGCCGTTATCGGACATGTGACCGAACATGGCAGACCAGGCAATATGACGACCGTCCTTAAATACTGGTACCAAAACGATCCAGTCTGGCAAATGCGAAACGGCGGCATTACAGAGGTAAGGATCATTGGTCAGGATGATGTCGCCTTCCTCAATCTCAGCGTCATAGGCCTGCATAAATGGACCGATGAAAGAGCCGAATTGACCGACAACCATTTTCCCTTCGCGATTCGCGATCATCGGAAAACAATCGCCCTGCTCACGAATACCAGGCGACATCGCGGTTCGAAACAAGACCGCATCCATCTCTTCGCGCGCATTGCGTAATGCGTTTTCGATGATATCGACTGTTACTCCATCAACCTCAACACTGTTGAGAGGAGACTCGTTACTTTGAATAATTGTAGCGACCATGGTGTGCTCCTCGTTTACGCGTTGTCGGGGTTGATCACAAGATTGCCGACTTTATCGACGACCGCCGTATAACCCGGCAGGATGACGGTTGTGGAATCCATCTCACTGACGATCGCAGGGCCAGGAACGCCTAAGCCCTCATGGAGTTTCCCCCTATCGTAAATATTGATGTCATGCCAACTGCCCGCGTAATAGAAACGCGATTCATGCACAACGCAGTCCTTGAGGCTAGCGTTCGCGTCCCCGACTTCGGTTGTCGCTATCTTCTTACCCACTGCTTTGACAACAGCCCGAATCATCAAGATCTCATGGCCTTCACTCAGCTTAAAGGTGAATAACTGTTCGTGCTCTGCGTCAAACGTCTCGCTTAACAAGCTCACGCCACGCGATCGCAATTCGTCTTCATCGAAGTCGACAGTAATTTGAAAGGCCTGCCCCGCATAACGAAGGTCGGCTTGATAAATCACTTCCTGATCGTCCTTGGCGATCCCATCCTCGATGAGCGATGCAGCTGCCCGCTCACGCAACGTATGAAGATCGGCACTCAGTTGTTCGTCACTAAGCGATGACGCCATCATGAGATAGGTCCGCGCAGCCTCGTCTTGCACCTGCGTCGTCGCATCGCCGTAGGCGCACAAAACGCCGGGGCCAGGCGGCACGATGACGGGCCATGCATCAGTCAGAATACCGAGCGCGTTGGCGTGCAACGGACCCGCTCCGCCGAAACCGACGAGTGAAAACTCGCGAGGATCGTAACCCTGTTCGACAGACACCAGCCGCAACGCCCCGAACATCGATTCATTGACAATTTTAATAATGCCCTCGGCTGCTGCCATCAAGTCGACGCCGAGTGCGTCCGCAATCTTCTGAACCGCGGCGACCGATGCGTCACGATTGATTTCCATAGCACCGCCGAGCTGCGCATCGGACGGCAGATACCCCAGCACGACGTTCGCGTCGCAGACCGTCGCGACTTCACCGCCCTTCATGTAACAGGCCGGTCCCGGCACCGCACCAGCGGATTCCGGTCCAACACGAAGCGCTTTCGTCAGCTCCGGAACGAACGCGATCGAACCACCGCCAGCGCCAACTGTCCGAACATCGACCGAAGGCGCCCTGACGCGCACATCACCAACAATCGTCTCCCTTCTGACCCGGGCCTTAGCATTCTGAATCAATGCGACGTCCGTCGAGGTACCGCCCATATCGAACGTCAAGATATTCTCGAAACCTGCTTGCTGACAGAAATAGATAGCGCCCGTCACACCACCCGCCGGACCGGACATCAAAAGGTTCACGGGTGACTCACCTGACGCGCGCGATGACGCGAGCCCGCCGTCCGAACGCAAAATAGACAGTTGGGTGTCTTCGCCCATTTTCTCATTGAGTGCATTCTGAAGATTGGCGACGTACTTAGAGACCTCTGGTCGAACATAAGAGTTAACGACCGTTGTTTCTGTACGTTCGTATTCCTGCATTTCCGGCACGACATCACTCGAGATAGAGATCGGGATGTCATCGAAAATCTCTGACGCGATCGCAAGCACTTCCCGTTCATGCGCATCATTGACATAGGAGTTGATCAAACACACTGTCAGCGCTTCGATCCCACCTTGTTGCTTGAGACGGCTCAAATCTTCACGAAGTTTGCTGCCGTCCAAGGCGCGAACAATGGCGCCATCCGCTCCAACGCGCTCGTCGGCACCAATAGTCAGCTCCAGCGGTGCAAGAAGCGGCTTCTTGACGAAAGTTACCCAGCCACCAAGACCGCCAGGGCAAAAGGACCGCGCGACCTGTAGTGTGTCCTCGTAACCAGCAGTCGTTACAAGACCAACGCGAGCGCCTTTACCCGTTAGCACCGCATTGGTTGCGACTGTCGTGCCGTGCATGACGCGATTGACTTCTCGAGGGTCAATATTGGATTGATCACAGATGCGCGCGATGCCATTCAAAACACCAACTGAGGAGTCCTCCGGCGTCGAGGGCACTTTGGCCGTGTAGGTTTGCCCCGAATCCTCGTTTATCAATAGAAGATCGGTAAACGTTCCCCCGACATCTACGCCCAACCGGTAACCCATAAATTGCTCCTCTAACCAAGCTGAATGTTCTGACAACCACCCACAGTTACCGACGTCACGAAACGGCGGAACCCCCGAGGTTGGTGGTATCACGGGGCGTTTCACCTCGCGTAAACAGATCGTTCGACGTGTGTTTGCTGATTGCTACGCGCGCTTACGCCTGTCGCACGCTAGATATCGTCGAGATATTGCTCTGTCCGTCTATGTCGAGCATTAAACTGGCTGTTGAATAACATTTCAAGTTTGACAACTCGCCGACAGAGGCTAAACGGTGCGCACAAATCCTCGACACAACGACGACAGTAAAGGTGTGACGCAACATGCCTCTAGAGTGATTAAAAACCCATATTTGTCACTTAAGGCTTGTCAGCCGTCGACCGGGCCGCTACAGCGCGTCGTAGCCTTCACTTTCCGCCAGCGCTCGGATGAGGAAATTGCGCAGACTCGCTATGCCCTCTTCTTTGGACATCAAACGCTCTTGCTCCATCAATAGTCCCATATCATCAAGGCTGCGCTGGCCGTCGATCATCGAGAAGAAAAACGCTTGTATACGAGACGTCATGCCCTGATTTTGGAAGGAAGCACTCGTCGGCACGGACAAATGCGTTTGAACCAACCAATCTGGCAACGCGACATGCCTGGATGGGGGCTCAACCTCGGCCGTCTTGGTCATTGAGATCACAACGACACGCTCCTGCCGTGCATGACGGTTAGCCGGCGACACCATATAGGGAATGTCCGCTTCTTCGACGTTGATATCGGAAAACCCACTGGCCTCGATGATGGCAACGGATTCCTCAATCGACAAATGCTCTGCGACGCTGCCGCTTCGAAACGCGTGAGACCCAAACCATATCCAACGACCACCGGGAGCAAGGAGACGATTCCACCGTCGCGCCTGAATCGCCAACGGCTCATCGACCACGTCGACGAGCCACGGCGTTAGCAACGTATCGAACGAGCCAGGCAGGAATGGACTCCTCAGTACATTCGCCAGAACAAAGTGCAGACCTTCTCGTGCCGCTTCCGGCGCCGAGAGCTCACGAGAAACGGCAACATCCGAACTGCGCAGCGGCGCGATCGGAAACTCGTGCAATAACAGTGGCTCGCCGGAACAAATACGAGACGCAGCGATCATTAGCAACGGGTTGAAGTCGACGGCGACCGTCAAGGAATGATTGAATCGCTGATGCAAATCGTACGCAAGTCGTCCACCCCCAGCGCCAAGAACCAGCAGCGCCCCAGGATCCGAATCACCGATTGCAGCCGACACCAAATCAACGGAACGTTGATTTTCTTCAGCACCCCAGCACCAATCACGATGTAAGTTGGCGTAATAGGTCACCAACCCCTGGTCATCGGGCAACCGAGTCCGAAGGGCCAAATAGGTGTTGTGATCCGCTGCGAGCGAAGTCATATCCAATGGCGCGAGAACCGCGCGAAGTTCATCAAGGTGCTCGGCAAGCGCCTGTCTCTCGTGGGTTAAGCGCGCCTTGGTTGCGTCAATTTCGACCGCATCGATTGCCGCCGCTAGCGTCGCTGCTCTGACCTCCACGTCACGCAATCGCGAGTGATAACGCTGCCGCCATTCGTCGAGGGCGACACCAGGATCAGCGAATAAGAACGGCACGCCGTTCAAGGCGGGAAAATCTGTCCGGCAACCCTTACATTGAATGCCATCGCTGGTTGTTTTTAGCGGCGTATCGCAACGCGGACAGGCGAGCCGTTGATCAATTGCATGCATTGTCATAGCGCGATGTTAGCGAAAGTTGAAACACGCCGTCGAACGTAGCGCAC
>JBCAZE010000070.1:0-14922 GCA_039700805.1 Pseudomonadota bacterium
ATCGTCCATGAGCTGACACATCGTTGGCAACAAGCGATGCCAGAGGCGATGGCGAATGACATCATCAATGCGTTTTTGAACAGCGAGTCGGATTGCGCCTTGTCCGGCTTTCATTGGTTTGAGGAGGTCATTGCATCCGCCATCGGCAACGGCGTCATCGAATCAATATTACTAGAGCAGCAGGCTTTCGATACTTACGCAGCGCTACCGATGTCTTTCTACGCTGACGCGGACATCGACCGTCTGGCAAAAGCGATGATGCCGCTTATTGAAGAATATCTCGATCAACGTCAAGTGATGGATGTCGCGTTTGTGGCGCAATACCTCCAAACGGTGGCTAGCACGCTTCCCGACCGCTGTCGGCGAGTTGCCTCGGAGATGCGTGGCATGACTTTGCTCACGTCATCCGCTTACGCCACGCAGTTTGCCAGCCGCCTACATCGGGAATGGCAGCCGAATACGCTGGTCACAATAATGTCTGAATCGGTAAACGGCTTCGCGCAAAGACCTTACAGCCAATTGCCAACACTGGTTCTAACAACAAAAACACAACTGAAGACACTGGCACCGGCAGTCCGTCGCCGGACCGTAGAGCGCCTTTCCAAGGATACGTCATTGCTGATCTTTGCAGACCGCTCTCATCGCCCCACCATTTACTATGTCATTGGTGACCGGTGGCAAGACGTTGAAACGGGACTCGAACGACTGGTGTCTCAGTCGCCAGCTAGCTTCAACGGCGAATGGTATCGATCGAGAACGCCCGGCTTAGTACCAAACTGAGAACAACACCTGGATGACATCAGCGTCGAGCTGGAACATTGGCTCTTCGCCTGGCGCGACGTCGGTCACTCTTAGGTCACGAAAGTCTTCGTAGTCGATGAGCATCTTGTCCCAGAAGAATGAGAGCCTCGCCTTACTGAAAATACCGAACCCTTCTTCGCCGAAATCCCACGCCACGCCGGTCCGAATCAACCGACTGGTGAACGTGGCGAGCTCTTTGTCGCGTGCCAGGAAATTCTGAAAATCAACGCGCGGGAAAAGATCCTGATAGAACGTCGCTTTCGTTTGCTGGTAGTGGCGATATCCAACGTTGAACGTCAAATTGTCTCGCCAAGGATGGACATAGCCAACCTGCCATGAATCTGCTTGGATACCCCATGTATCCGAGAAGTAACGGTATTCACCGTGTACCGCGGCCCGGTAAGGAAGGTAGTAACGGGCGCTGAGTGCGGCCGCTCCACTCGTCCGGGTATTCGGATAGACCTCGCCTTGGTAGCTATAACTCGCGCCATCCTCGTTGAGGTAACGCACCGAGCGATACGGGTTATTGAGATAACCCTCGTCCGTGATACCTTCAAAATTCAAGTTAACGATCAAGTTTCGAGTCAGAATTTGACTGATTCCGATACCGTAGACTTGTCGAGCGACATCGCGTGCGAATGTCTCGTCGGTCGACATACCGACAACATCATCACCAAGGCTGTAAGCCAAGGTCACCGTCGTTAAATCGCCGAACAAATTCTGGGTGATGGCGAGACTCCACGTCTCAGCATCGAAGTCTGACTCTGTACTTTTCGTCAGACCAACGGACATCATGGTCGATCCACGAAGATAGTCGACGCCCAACGAATACTGATTTCGCTCTTCCTCATACGGACTTGCGGTCGTGACAACATCGATCGATGCGCTGGTAATAAGGTCAGCGTACCAATTCCCAGTCACCGAGAAGCTCTTGCCTACCTGCTTGCGAACCAAAACGGACGGACCTTCGATCGTGATGTTATCGCCCTCGTAGCGGTGATACAGCACATCCGTGCGATCCTCCGGCAACACAGCAGCATTCACAGTGATCGCTTCAAAAGTGATCACTGCCAACAGCAAAGTAAGGAAAATTCTCGTTCTCATGATCAGATCTCTCGGTCCGTTCTACGCCGTCTTTAGTTACAACCGCAGCCACCGCCAACAGCGCCCATCGCACCGCGCGAGCCTTCTCGCGACTCAAGCACGTGGTGCATGTAGGAAGTCGACACCGGATCATGATCAAGGAACATGATAGGGTCAGCGAGTCGGTCTCGCTCGTAGGGTTTCACCCAGGGCTCAAAGTTAGAGCAGCCAACCAAGGCGCTAACGCAAACAAGACCGAGCATCGTTCTCGCCAGCCGATAAAAGATATTTCCAGTTTTCATCGTGCGCTCCTTATCAGAAGAAGAAGGTGAACCCTAGATGGGCCGCCAAGTTGTGGGCGGTCTTTGCCTCGCCCAGCAAATCTGTATCAAAGACGTGATCTCTAAAATCGATACGCATAGCAAAGACATCGTTGATTAACAGTCGATAGCCAGCGCCAAAGTTGATGGTGAATAGATCATCGCCACCAAATTCCGTACTCCCAAGACCGCCGATAAGATAAAACGATTGATTGAAAGAACGGTTCCGGGTTACGAACGTTTCGCCCGGAAAAATATTCCAGCCGACGGACGCGTTGTAATAGCGGAACTGACGCTCGTCATCGGTTAGCAGCTCAGCCGCGCCACTGAGAAGTTCAAAGCTCGTTTCTTCCGTATCGGTCTGACCGTACGCAGCTTCAACGAACAACGACTCTGAAAAGTGATAAGCCAACGTCGCACCGACCACCGTGTTGACGCCGAAATCTTCAACGCTCATCAGGCCACCGTAAGCGCCAATCTCGAAGTCTTCCGTATCGATCTTCGGTTTTTTGATCTCGCGCCGCTCGACTTCAGGTTCGATGACCTGCTCTGGCGCTTCGGCAACCTCCGTGTCCGGTGCTTTGCCAAAAAACGGCAACGACGAGCAACCGCTCGACAGCATCGTTACGGCAGCGATGGCCGTTAGAAAAAGAATCCGAAACCGATTTTCCATTCTTCTACTTCCTCGTTTTCGTCGCGACTGGTCAGCACAACGTAGCTCTTATATTCCCCGCGCAAGACGAAACGGCGGGTGATGTAGGCACGGACTCCGGCCCCAACCAGTGCGACCTGGTCGGTCCGATCTGGCGTGCTGACCAGTGTGGACTTAGGCTCGGTGCGAATAACGCCGGTGCCCATCGTAAAGTAAGGTGACACGCGCCACTCGGGCCATGTCTCGTGAACAACATTGGCGGTACCAATCCAGCCCGTGCTGAAATTACCGAGCAGCTGGGACGCCCAAAGCTCCACCGAAAGGTTGCGACTGATCGAGTAACCGCCATACAACGAGACGGTGTCTGCACCCGAAAAATCTCCGGTGAGAATGCCGGCTTCCCAACGCCGCGTGAGAAATTCATCTCGGCCGACGGATTCGATTTCAAGCAACTCGCCCGCCTCGTCGAGTGTCAGTTCGAGTTGACTGATATTCACCCAGCCTTCATCACCACGCTCGGTGCGCACTTTGAACCATTCCGTCTTTCGTCGGATGATCTCAACTTTCTCACCACGCTCAACCACATTGGTGATCGGATAACCCTTGGCCGCCCCTGTGTGCAACTCGAGGTAAGGATCCGCGACTTCAACAACACGGTATTCACGCGCGTGAGCATTGCTCATACACGCTGCGAGCAGAATAGTGATACCGATTGTCCAAAGTCTTACGATCATTAGTGTCTAGCCGTTAGTCGATAGGGACCGCAAATGGGTTGTTGTAGTACTGACCGCCAAGGTCGAGCCATTCCGATAGCAGTTTCATCTCGGCATCACTCAAGTAACCCGCATGACTGCCACCGACGGCGAATCGTGAAAAGAACACACCCGACGCATTCGCCCCTGCAGAACGCATGCTCGGCGCGACACCAACGGTGGCGAAGATTGGGTCACCGGTCACAGGATCTGTATCGACCTGTACCAACCGATCCTGAAGCGCGCCCATATTCAGCTCTTGTTCGTTATCACCAAACAACAGCTCACGGTAGGCTTTGAAATGATCTGCTTCCTGATCCGAAGGTCCATCACCGAGATCAAGCTGCGCGATAGGCACACGCAGCTGATTTGCTGCGTCACGGTCTGAATGGCAACTCACACAGGTAAAGTCGCTAACGACGTTACCCATGCCATCCAAAGTGATTCGCGGAAGCGACCACATCGCATGCACGTGCTGCTCGTAATTGATGACGCCCCGGCAACTGGCCGTCCAATCCGTCAAACATGCCTGCGTTGTTGGCGCTTCTGTTTGCAGCGCGCCATAAGCGTAGCTAAACGGTTGATCTGGGGCACGGCCCGCGGCGACCTCGTCCGTCCATACGTCTGTGAAACTGATGTCCATGCTGGGTTGCAGCGACGCACAGTTGTCGACTGAGCACGAGACCCGCGCTCTTACTTCAGCCATCGTCTCGCCGATATCAGCAAAGAACGCGGCTTGGGTGTTTGGATAAGGCTGGCCTGTGGTTGTCGCGCCATCATGTGCACTATCAAACGAACCCGAACGACCATGCGACTGCCCGCTTGAGCCATCATGACAACCGGTGCAGCGAAGTTCCTCGCCCGGCCGGACCTGCATCCAATTTTGATGCCGTTGCGTAATTCTTCTCCCGTTCTCGTCAAGCACACTAATGCCAAACGCGACGTCAGCCGGCACTTTCACAATCACCGAACCATCTGGCTCGATCATCGTGTAGCCCAAAATCTCGCGCATGCCTTCACCAGCACCTGCGCCGAAAGCTGTGTTCGGCAAATCGAGAATTTCTTCGTCGGGGATCGAAACAGCCTTTTCAAGCCGCAAGAAGCGCGCGGGTCGCGCCGCGGCGAGCGTTTGCGCTGGATCCGCCAACACATCGATGCCGCCCGGCGCATTGTCCACGCCCAGGACGTCATAGACGCTTCGAATATTCAAAACGCCGACACCTTCGTCGGCCAAGTCCGCGTCGAGCGCGAACGTATTTTCACCGCCAAGTAACACCAGCGGCACGGCCCGCGGCTCCGCTGCCACGATATCTGCGAAGATCAACCCTTCCTGTGGTGGGACAACAGGCAACTGTGTCTGCTGCTCGCGGTCATAAATCCAGATGCCATAAAGCGCCGGCGCCGCCAGCAACGCAGGATCCGCTAAGTTGGCCTCCGTGCACGCGAGGATTCTGCCGTCAGCATCTTCCAGACGACATTGGCTCCAACTGATCAATAAGCGATCGGTGCCATCACGCAACGGATAGACAGAGCGATAGCGACCGCCCGGTGAAATAGCGTTGGCGTCAACAACGACATCGTTGATTGTCGCTGGTGTTTGCGCCGGTCCCGGCATGCCCGCGTTGATCGCAAGTGGCTGTTGATTTTCGACATAGGTATCGACATCGATATCAACTAACGCGCCACCGGTGGTCTCTCCAACAAACGGCTTCAGCAACGACACTAACGTGCCATCAGGCAGCACCTGCGGCTGAAGGAACTGCTCTTCCTGACCATCACCATCAACATCATGACTGTTCGCGCCGTACAGCAACTGAAGGTTCGTTCCGTCCGGATTGACTTTATATAGGTTGATCTCGTTGTTGTTGCCAACAACATCATGGCGACTGAACACAATCGTGCCGTCATCGAGTACCACCGGATTGAGCTCATGGCCTTGGTTGAAGCCGATTTGCTCAATGTCGGAACCATCCGTCTGCATCGTGTGCAAGACAAATGCTTCACGCTCCCGATCGCCGTCGAGTGCTGGGAATTGTGGCTTACCTTCATCAAGGAGGATGGCGACGGATTGACGCTGACGCGTCGAACTAAATACCAGGCGACCGTCAGGAAGGAATTGCGGCGCGATGTCATGTCCGGCCTCTGCCGTAATGTCTGAGGCAATCACACGGCGCAACTCATTGGTGGGAATATCGTATTCCCAAATATTCCAAGTGACCTGTTCTTCTTCGTCGAGGTTTTCATCAAACGGATAGCGCATCGCGAAGGCAATTTTTTGCGCATCGAAAGACACCGTCACGTCGCGAATGTCAGCCAACCCTTGGGTGAGCTCGGCGGTCAAATTGACATCGGGCGTGCTTGGGGACGCGCGGTCACGGAACATTAAATCTGCGCCGATATCAAAACGCAGCAGGTCGCGGACATCCTCAATGACTGGATCGCCGTTATCATCAATGGTCAGAGGACGCTGCACATAGACAATAGGGAACTCCAGCGCGACCGGATCCGGGTCCTGACCAGAACCGAAACCGACTTCATCACCCTCTCCCCCATTGCTACAGGCAGTCAATGCCAGTACGCCGGCAAATGCTGCTGCTAGGGACCGAATTTTGTAACTTGATTGTGTCACTGTTGCCTTTGAATTCACGCGACCACCTCGATAGTGCTTATCGACGGAGCCGGAAAGTCACATGCCGGGTGTTATCCCGAAATTAGTGTTCAACCTGCCCGATTGAACGTAATGCACATGGTGACGACCGCCCGCCCTGTATTCTGTTAACAACTTCACAGTTCGCGATGTGATTGGGTGACACCGCCTCGAACTGTGCGCCGGGTCCGTTCGCTCGGACACCGAATGAGCCGGAGTATAGGATCGCGTCAGGAACGCCGTAATGTCTCAAAACGGTGACATTGATAAGGTGTCCACCCGCTTCTGCGCCCTAAAGTTGGCAGATCGGGGCACCCAACATCGCAGATAAATCACTCAAAAGAAAAGAAAAACCGCTGCTGGTCTGACACGTGTTGATGGTCTTTCCAAGCGCGAGAGTTGCAGGCCACGGAAATTGTCCATTTCGTGATCTGTTGCCGAAAACGTTGTGACAATTCGATATGCCCATGCGCGGCACCCCTGTCTCACTAAAGCGACAAATTTTTTCTTTATATTTTTCATAGGCTTAAGTCTTATCACTATCTGAACTGTACGGTCTTCGAGACAAGGGTTTTACATAGTTCGACGATGGGCCGTCATCGAGCAAAACCCCTAAGCGCATGATTTCAATAGGTTTATACATCTACACGGCAATGAGAGCCGCGTATGGCACAGGCTTTGCACCACTTCCATTGTTCGTTTTTTGACGCATGTCGCGGTCTTTCAAAGCCGCACGGGGAATCTGATCTGGAGTGTGAGCATGATCACTCCAAGAACTGTGAACTCACTGCACACTTTGCGCCAAGAGGAATATGTCAGCTCGCTAGGGAGCGACCGCTGATGATCATTTAACCGACCGAGCTTCTAGTGATAGAGCCGGTTTTGACGAAAAAGCAGGGTCGAAATGAAAAGACAAATCAAGTCAGTGATTTCGCAACTCGCGTTAGCAAGCACGCTGTTCGTGTTGGCGGTATCTACGGCGACCGCAGGTCCTCGTGAGCAGGCCAAACGGATGCATGACAGACTAGCGGGTGTTCCTCCAACCGAAGCGGTTCTGTCTGCGATGGCAAACGAAATCGCTAATGGCGACGCAGTAGCCGCCGCGAACATCGCAATGGAGAACAGCGCGTTCTACAACGTGACGCTCAAGAACTTCGTGACACCCTGGACCAACCGGGATGGCGATGTCTTCGCACCTTTGAACGACTACACGGCGACTGTCATCGGTATGGTTCGCGATGATGTACCGTTCAATGAAGTGCTCTCGGGAGACATTCTGTACGTGGGCGATGCGTCGCTGGGACTGCCTGCTTATTCCTCAGCGAACAACAACCACTACGAAGAACTCGAGCAGCGAGACATCGACCTGAAGGAAGATCTCGTTCGCACGACGCAGTCATCGCTAACGCCCCTGCCACCGAACGCAACAGCTGGTGTTATGACTACACGTGCTGCTGCTGAAGCATTTTTTGTCGCTGGTACAAACCGTGCGATGTTGCGCTTCACATTGATGAATCACTTGTGTCGCGATCTCGAACAGTTGAAAGACATTACGCGTCCGCCAGACAGAATTCGTCAAGACGTATCGCGCTCTCCAGGCGGCGACAGTCGTCTGTTTTTGAACAACTGCATCGGTTGCCACAGCGGCATGGATCCGCTGGCGCAAGCTTTCGCGTATTACACCTTCAATGAAGACACAGGCTCCATTGAGTACACCGACGGCCAGGTTCAACCGAAGTACTTCAACAACGAAAGTACGTTCCCGTTTGGTTTCGCAACTCCGAACGATGAGTGGAACAACTACTGGCGTAACGGTCGTCAGGCGCTGGTGGGCTGGGACGAGTCGCGTCCTGGCACCGGTAACGGCGCGAAGACGATGGGCGCAGAACTCGCTAACAGCGCAGGTTTCGCCCAGTGCCAGGTTCAGAAGGTATTCCGCAATGTCTGTTTGCGTGACCCGGTTGATGCCGCGGATCGCAGCCAAGTGACAACGATGGTGAACAGTTTGACCACAGGCGGTTACCGGCTGAAGCAAACGTTCGCTGAAGCAGCCACCTACTGCATGGGCGAGTGAGGAGAGGACACATGAACATCATGATGAAAACAATCACACGTTTCGTTCCGCGCCGCGCTGCTCAAGTCTTAGGGGCTATCGCAACAGTCACGCTGTTGAATGCGTGTTCCGGCGGTGCCGAAACGCAAGTTAATCCAGTGACGAGTCTGCCACCAAGCACCGGCTACAACGGTCCTGCGCCGGCAACAGCTGACGTGCAGTCGTTCAAGCTCAACGTGTGGGACAACATTCAGGCCGAAGCAGGCTGTGGTGACTGCCACGGCACGGACGGCCAAGCGCCAACATTCGCACGCGCCGATGACATCAATCTAGCCTACGAGGCAGCGAACACGGTTGTTGATCTGACGTCGCCGGAAGACTCACGACTCACCACGAAAGTGGGTGGTGGTCACAACTGCTGGAGCGCCAGCGATTCTGTTTGCGCCGACTTGATGACCACTTGGATCACCGGTTGGGCGGGTGACCTCGTCGCCGGCGGCGGTCGCACCATCAATTTGGAAGCACCGGTCATTAAAGATCCTGGTGCGAGCAAAAACTTCCCAGCTGACGCAACGCTGTTTTCACAGACCGTGCATCCAGTGCTGACTCAGTATTGCTCGGAATGTCATACCTCATCGGCAGCAGTGGCACAGGGTCCGTACTTCGCGGAAGCGGATCTCGAGACCGCCTACGATGCCGCTAAACCGAAAATCAAACTGGATGATCCAGCGACGTCGCGGTTGGTTGTTCGCTTGCGTGAAGAGTTCCACAACTGCTGGGACGACTGTTTAGCTAACGCAAACGAAATGCAAAGCGCTATCGAAGCGATGGCGAATAGCATTTCTCCGACGGAAGTTGATCCAACGTTAACGATCTCCAAGGCGCTGACCATCCTAGATGGCGTAGCGGCAAGTGGTGGCAGTCGTTATGAAGCGAATGCAATCGCAACCTATGAGTTTAAGACTGGCGAAGGCAACATTGCCTATGACACCAGTGGCGTATCGCCAAGTTTGGATCTCACCCTGTCGGGTGACGTGAGTTGGGTCGGTGGCTACGGCATTACCATTGCCAACGGCAAGGCCCAAGGTCGAACTGCTGATAGTAAGAAGTTGCATGACATGATCAAGTCGACGGGCGAATACAGCGTCGAAGCTTGGGTTGTGCCGGCCAACGTCTCTCAGGAGGAATCTCGCATTGTGAGTTACTCCGCTGGGCAAGACGCACGCAACTTTACGCTGGGTCAAACGCTTTATGACTACACATTCGCCAACCGCAGTGATGTCACGGATGGCAATGGGATGCCGGCGATCAATACGCCAAGCAATGACGAGATCCTCCAGGCCACGTTGCAACACGTTGTCGCGAACTATGATCCCGTAAATGGCCGCAGCATCTACGTCAACGGCGAACTGATTAATATCGTCGATGAACAGGGCGGTGGCAGCATCGCCGACTGGGACGACACCTTTGCGTTCGTACTCGGCAACGAAGTGAGTAGCGATGGTTTGTTCGCGGGTACGTTCCGATTTGTCGCGATTCACAATCGTATATTGACACCCGAGCAGATCTTCCAGAATTTTGATGCCGGCGTCGGCGAGAAATTCTACCTGCTGTTCAGCGTGTCGCACCTTGTCGACGTACCAGAAGCCTACATCCTGCTCGAAGTGTCGCAATTCGATAACTTTGGTTATCTGTTTAACGCGCCACACTTCATCTCGTTGGATGACACAGCAACGTTCTCCGGTATTCCGATTCAAGGTATTCGCGTCGGCATCAACGGTAGCGAAGCACCTGTTGGACAGGCCTACCGAACCGTTGACACAATGCTCGACAGTGCCTTGTTCGAGGAGTTGGGTCAGCCGCTATCATCGCTCGGAACCGTCTTTGCTCAGGAGCAAGGACCTGAGGGTGACGAGTTCTTCCTCACATTCGATGTGCTGGGTGATAACGTCAACGTCAGAACCGACGCGGTGCCGCTCGCGCCACCGCCTCCCGCAGATCTCGATCCGGTTGCTGATATTGGCATCCGCACGTTCGAAGAAATCGCTGCGACGATGGCTCAGGTAACCACGGTTCCTCGGACCAATCCGGATGTTCAGGCCACCTACGAGCTCGTTCGCCAACAAATGCCAAGCGAAGCGACCTTTGGTGGATTCTTGGCATCACACCAGGTGGGCATCGCTCAGCTATCGGTTGAATACTGTAATGCGTTGGTGACAGACACCACGCGTCGTGCAGCGTTCTTCCCAGGGCTCGATTTCAACGCATCACCGTCTGTTGCTCTCGGCAATGCCGCTGGCCGCAGTCTGATGATCGATCCGCTGGTTGATTCCATCGTCGGGGTTAACCTCACCAGTCAACCAGATCGAGCCATCATCGAAACCGAGTTGAATAACCTCATTGATCGGCTCAGTACCTGTGGCAATAGCTGCAGCGCTGACCGCACGCAAACCATCGGTATTGCCGTCTGCTCAGCGACGCTGGGTAGTGCCGCGATGCTGGTGCAGTAAGACTTAAGTACAGGACTTTTATCATGAAAGTAAGAAGACGTAAGACAGTACATCCTGATGAGCCGCTGCTGCACCCCGATCATCCGCGGCCGGTGACTCGCAGAGACTTCATCTGCAACGGTTTGATCTCAGGACCAGCAACAGCCATTACTGGCGGTTTATTCAGCCTGTTCGCCAATCCACGTGAAGCGGCAGCAGCATTGTCCGATGATCTGCAACCGCTGCGCGGCAACTGCGGGCTGGAGCTGGCAGGCGCCGGTAAAATCCCATTTGTTTGCTTCGATCTTGCAGGTGGCGCCAACATGGCTGGCTCGAATGTGCTGGTCGGCGGGCCCGATGGTCAGTTTGATTTCTTGTCGACAGCGGGATACAGCAAGCTCGGATTGCCAGGTGATATGACGCCTGCAGCCGTCAATCCTGATACCGGCACCAACGATTTCATCAATTCAGACCTCGGACTGGCCTTCCATTCAGACAGTGCGTTCCTACGCGGTATTCTTGAAAAGGCCTCGCCTGCGACAATCGCTAACACCAATGGCGCAATCATCGTGGCCCGCTCGGAGAATGACACCGGCAACAACCCCCATAACCCGATGTATGCGATCAGCCGCGCCGGCGCGCGCGGCGAGTTGTTAGACCTGATTGGTTCTAGAAGCTCAGAATCTGGCGGTAACTCGATGGCGCCCGCCTCTTTGGTCGATGTCAGCAAGCGACCAACCAAAGTTGATCGCCCCTCGGACGTCACGGGTCTTGTCGACACTGGCAAGCTCGTCGGTCTGCTGTCACAGGAAGACGCCGTCGCGGTCCTGGAATCTGTGTACCGATTGAGTGACCAGAAGCTTGGCCAGGTAAACACCCGTATCGATGCCGATGCGGTACTAAAAGACTTGGTGTCGTGCGGTTACTTGAAGTCTGCTGACTTGGCTGATCGATTCGGCGATCCATCGCAGCTAAATCCATCGCTAGATGCTGATCTGGTGGGTCCTGCCGGCATCTTTACACAAGGTGAATACGACAACGATCGTGAATTCCGTAAGACGGCGTCGGTCATGAAGTTGGTTGCCAATGGCTACGCCGGCGCGGGAACAATCACCATGGGCGGCTACGACTATCATGGCGGACGTCGTGCACGGGGGGAGATTCGTGACCTTCGCGCAGGCCGTTGCATGGGTGCCGCGCTAGAGTATGCAGCACGTCAGGGTGTACCGCTTTGTATGTATGTCTTCAGTGACGGATCTTTGGCAAGTAACGGCGCAATCGACGACACCGTCGATGGTCGCGGCAAGGGCGAGTGGACAGGCGATAACCAAAGTACGGCGGCATCGTTCTTCTTGGTTTATAACCCTAACGGGCGCCCGAACATTTTCAGCGGCGACAACATTCCGGCGGCACGACACCAGCAGATCGGCTACTTCCGACCCGATGCTTCCGGCGAAACCGGCTCAAGCCCGGTCGCCAACAACGTCAACCTACTGGTCGAGTCTGTCGCACTCAACTATCTCGCGCTACACGGCGAACAGGCTAACTTCGAGACGCTATTCCCGAATCACGGCCTGGGCAATGTACAACTGCGCGACAGCCTGACGGCGTTCGACCCGATCGTCTGATCGCCATCCAAAAAAGGTTTCCGCCTTTTTGCAAAGAGCCGGTGCGGGCATTGTGTCCGCACCGGCTTTTTCGTTTAACCCGACGCCCGTACTTCACAAACAGGTTGGTCCGGGGTTGGTACCGTACAGACGACTCTATAGCGAAGTCGGTCCCTTGCTCGAATGAGCCATTGGCTGTTTTCCCACAACGTCTGAATATGCTGTCCGAGATATTCCGTTTGCACATCGTCACCAATCTCATCGTAATGCCGTAGCTGCTGCTCGTCATCAGGGAGTGGCGTATCCTCGGGGCTTCGCAAGGAACCATTGCGTAGCGCGGCATGCATTGCACTACCCACGCTGACACTCACATCCCCAGTGCTACCGTCGGCGAATCGCAATCGCACATCGAAGGTATCTAAGAGGTTACTGCTGACGATAGTCGGCATACCGCTGTGGGAAGTTCGCAATTGTTCAAACGCCGGCACAGAGCCGCTGATATCGACCTCTGGGCCTTGCTGAACCCGCAACCAGACCGCGGCGCTTGGCTGCGACACATCGAAGACGCGATCTCGCAGCGTGTCAACGACCTCCTGATACTGGCGCCAGTGAGAAAACTCGCGTTGTGCGCCGGCGTCCGGATCGACTTCCACTGCAAAACGAAAAAAGCGGTCAAACTCATAGTCGTAGAAGACATGCACGCGATAGCTCCGCATCAGTGCGCTGCTGGGTTCTAGAACATTCACGGTGACAACAGAGAATCGCTCAGGTGGAAGATTGGTCGCGAGCTGGCGCATCGCAGAGGATGAGCATCCGTGACAGGTCACCCATCGCGCTTGGGCATCCGTAGCAATAGAAAAGAAGATCAGAGCAAAACAAATGGCTCGAAACAAGAATGGCAATGGCATGGTCATGTGCTCCTTCAAGAAGAATGGAGCACTCATAGTGGCCGAGATCGTCTAGAGTGAGCTGTCGCTGATTGCGACCTTTATGATGAGTTTTCGGGCGTCTCAGAGTCTCCGTCATCTTGAGGCACGACCGGCGTATCCGTTGGCTCAACGGCCTCACCCTGCTCGGTAGGCTGTGTCAATTCTGACGGCGTTGTGTTGTCCTCTGCGGCGTCTTCTAGCGAGGGCTCAGCAGGCATCGGCATGCCTTCTTCCAACATCACATCATCCAACTCTGGTGACCCAGATTCGATGAAACGAACCAGCCGCGTCAGCTGCTCACTCAGCATCGCATCGACGGCAGGCGCGATTTCCTCGAGACCATCTGGGCTGTATCCGCCGACTTGATATTGCATCGCCAAGCGCGTCATCCCGGTATCACTAACCAAGCTAAGCGTCATGTTGCCGTCAACACCCATGAGACCCAACGGGCCTAACCCACCGGTTAGCCGTAGCAAACTATTCTCACGGATGACCGTCACGGTCAGATGTACGACTGCATCAGACTCGCTGAGGCGCTCGCAAAAACATCCGAGCGGTCTCGCTTCAATGTAGAGGTTTGCGGCGTCGCCCGAATAGGTGTGATCGCTGTGCCACCATTCGCCCACATGACCCACCAACATGCGCCAAACCGTTTCCGGTGGGGCAATGATCGCCACCTCTTGCCGGACGGTAAACCCATGATTTTCCGCGTCAACGACTTCGGCCTGCACGGCGGGCGTTAAGAGACCGAGCGTCATCGCGAGACAGCTCGAAAGCGCCGCGAAATGACCTGTCCGTACTCGATGGGTTCCTACCTGTCGATGCCGGTACGATTCAACAACGAATCGCAGTAAAAAATTGACATAATGGGCTATGCGCAACCGACTAAATCGCATCTCCGTTCCCCGTTCGATGATGACGCAGAACCTACAGGATACTGCGATTTATGCGGTTTTATAAGAGCCGCGTTGATTAAAAAATATGGCCAGCAAACCTCCAGCGATCAGATGCCAGATACCCCAGAATCCGGCGATCAGTGCCATGCCACCCAGACCCTCGAAAAAAGAAAATACCAGAACCAAGCCGAGCGCCGTGTTTTGAATGCCTGTTTCGATCGTGATCGTCTTGCGTTCGGGTAGACCAACGTGAGCCAACTTGGCAAGTACAAAGCCAACAAGCAACGCGACCGCGTTGTGAACCACGACCAACGCAGCGATCCGGTCAAAAAAGGTGAGGAACAGTGATGTATTCGCCAAAAACGCACCGGCAATAAACAAGACGAACACGGAACCTGACAGCAACCGAAACGGTCGTCGAATCCGATCGGCAAGGACCGGGCGGTGACGGGCGAACAAGATGCCAAGCACCGTCGGCATAATCAAAACCAGCAACACCAGTGCAAACATCTGCCAAAAATTGACATCCACCGTTCTGAGCAACGCTTGTGTTGCGGGCAATCGATGCCCCCAGAATGAGATCGTGAATGGCGTCATTGCGAACGCGGCGAGACTACTCACCGCTGAAAGTCCGACACTGAGCGCAACGTTTGCTTCGGCAAGTGCGGAAAAGTAGTTACTGACCGCACCGCC
>JBCAZE010000071.1:0-14729 GCA_039700805.1 Pseudomonadota bacterium
GCCAGACGCTTATCCGAAGGTGATCTCAAAGCACGCATCGGTGATCCGCGACGCAATGACGAGCTGGGTGCGCTATCCGCGCAGTTCGACAATATGGCGGAAGCTTTACAACAACAAATGGAATCTCGTCAGGATCTCTTGCGTAATGTCTCGCACGAATTGCGCTCACCACTCGCGAGAATGATGATTGCGCTTGAGCTCGCGAAACAAGCCGGCGGTGATAACCCACACCTCGCCCGCATCGAACGCGAAACCGAACACATGGATCAACTCACAGCACAGATCCTTGATCTCGCTCGCGCGCAAGCCGGTGTGCAAGCGGACGCGCCCGTCGATCTTAGCGCTCTGCTGAAAGAGATTGCCGATGACGCGGCTTTCGAGGGTGCGCCCGAGAACAAGGCGGTTGTTTTAGAGCTCGATAGCCCATTGCCGACGATTCATGGCAACGCGACCTTATTGCGCAGCGCATTCGATAATATTGTGCGTAATGCGCTGCGCTACACCTCGCCGGAGGGACGCGTCGTTATCCGTACGGACCAACAGCGTGACTCCATTGATATCGCGATCTCCGATGCGGGTCCTGGCGTCACAGACGATATGCTCGACAAACTCTTTATGCCGTTCGTCAAAGGAGCCAACAGCGACGGGTCTGGCGTCGGTTTAGCACTCAGCGCTCAGATTGCAAATTGGCATGGTGGCAGTATCCGCGCCAACAACAACCCAGAACCGACACCCGGGCTTACCGTCACGCTGCGTTTGCCGATACCCGCGTCGTCACCGGCATAAATTACTCTTCCGGCGTCTGTTTGCGCGCCTCTTCGGCCAGAGCGACATCAAGAAGCCCGATCAGTGCTTCACGGTCATAGCGATAAGGCCCCCATTGATTGAGCTCGACAAGTTGCTGGATCTTCGTTGTTATTGTCACCGCATGCTCATCGGCACTCGGCACGACCATGTAGCGCTTATGCGGTTGGTCCGAGGTCAACGCATGTTTGAAAGCTGCCGTGACCTCATCTGGTAGTTTGTATGACAACTCACGCGCTTCTGTTTGGGCATACATGCGTTTCATCTCGTCGGTGATCTCACCGCCGGCGGCTTCAACCGCTGCGAAACGTCGGCGAACGGCGTTACGACGAATAAACGATTGGTAGTTTCCTGGCTCAATGATGCTGACAGAGACACCCGTTGGCTCTAGTTCCGCCGCGAGTCCGTCAGCATAGGCTTCCATCCAGTGCTTGCTGCCGGCATAAGCGGTGCCACCCGCCCATGAAAGCGTGCCCGCAATCGATCCGGTAATCGCGATCCGACCTTTGGCCTCGATTACCAACGGTGAAAACGCTTTCGTGACGCGATAAACACCTTCGACATTGACCTCGTAGACGAATCGCTGCTCTTCGATCGCGGTATTGCCCACCGCGCCGCCGCCGCCCACGCCCGCATTGTTAACCAACGCGTAGAGGCCCGTTCCCGATTGCTCGATGATATCGACCACCGCATCCACTTCTTCCTGGATCGTGACGTCCAGGCGCACCGCGGTGATGTTGTCGATGGCATCCAACGCATCGAGGTCTTTTTGTTTTCGAGCGCCTGCATAGACATGAAAACCATCGGCGGCTAGCGCTTCGGCCAGATGGCGACCAATCCCGGTGCTAGCGCCGGTGATCAAGATCGACTGCTGAGGCGTTTCGGCGCTCTTGGTGGCAGACGATAGCAGCAGCGCGACGGCGGTTACCCAAATCAGAACATGACGCATGGTTCGGTTCTCCTCGATAGTTTCATCGGGAGACTAACACAACGTCTCGGTTGATTTATGGCGTGCAGTCAGCCTCAGTCGCTGGCGCTGGTAGCAGACGAATGTAGGAGAAGACGGCACGCAGATCAGCCGTTGCCGATGCAGCATTCGCGACCAATCCCACCTGCAACTCGGTCGGGAGATCGTCCCGCACCACGGTTGCGAGTGGTAACCATTCGGTTTCTCCGGTCAAACGTCTGAAGGCATAGAGCGAATCGCCAATCCGACACAACACGAGCTCCCCACCGTTGGCTCCCGCATCGACCGTGTCCTGCGACACCCCCGCAACGGTGTTGCGCACGGCGCTTCCGACCGCACCCGTTTGGCGACCAACGTTGAGCATGACGAGTTGCTCAAGCGCGCCATTGCCGGCTGGATCACGTGCCGCAAGGCCCGCAGTATTTTGGTCTGGTACCGGCGCCTGGCCGGGGCTGGTGATGCTGTCTGCCGCAATGCTGGTTAGTACAGCGAAGTCACCAGCGAGTAACTTAAAGACAAAAGGTGCATCCGCATCGTCTAGCCAGCTAACCCCCGCTAACGGTTCTATCGTCAGCCCACCGACCGTGGTCTGATTGATATCCAAAACCGTATATTGCGCTGCCGCACCTTCCACTTGATGCCGAAGAGACCAATCAAGCAGTGAATCGACATCAAACTCATCACTGAAACCATCGACGGCAGGGCCAGATGAAACGAGCGTGTCGATCATCGAATTCTCCGGAACCTGATTGCCAGCGACCGGCGATTGGCTGATGACACGACCTGCGGGTACCGTATCGCTCGATTGACTCGTCACAGTGCCTTGCATCAACGATGCCGCAAGAAGCGCACTCGTACTATCAGCGCGATTGAGACCTGATAGGTCCGGCACTTGAACCAACACGGGACCCAGTGACACCACAAGATCGATATCGCTGCCAACGATGACGATGGTGTTCGCAATGGGACTCTGACTGATGACCTCGCCGGCGGGAACCGACGCACTATTCTGCCGTGTAATCGCGCCAACATTCAGCGACACAGCATCCAACGCCGCGGTTGCTTGCGCTTCCGTCAACCCAACAAGCGCTGGTGCCGCGACCGTCGGCGGCCCCAGTGACACGACGAAATCGACTGCCGTGCCTTCACTCACCAGCGTTCCGCCGTTCGGATCTTGACTAATGACGCTGCCCTCGGGGACATTAAAATCATTCGCTTCGGTCACGTTGCCAACTTGGAGGTTTGCCGCCAGCAACGCAGCCTCTGCGTCCGCGCGTGTCGCACCCACAATATTCGGCGTCGGAATGGGCGGACCCTGCGAAACCACAAAATCAAGCGGCGTGTCAGGCTGCACCAATGTACCTGGTGGCGTGCCCTGGCTGATCACTTCAAACTGTGGAATGACGTTGTCAAAGCGACGGGTCACGTTGCCAACGTCGAGGCCAGCATTCGGAATCACCGTGTTCGCTTCCGCCTCCGTCAAACCGACGATGTTTGGCACTGGCAGTGGATTCGGCCCAACAGACACTTCAATAGAAACCAGCGTTCCGGCCGCGACCAGCACGCCAGCGCCAGGATCCTGAGTAATCACGTCACCTGGCTCAAAGTCCACACTCGACGCCGTCGTGATATCGCCAACGATCAAGCCGAGGTCGGTCAGCGCCTGTATCGCAGCGGCCTCTGATAGGCCAGCCAACACGGGTACGGCGATGTTCGCCGGCCCTAACGAGACGACCAAATCAACTGGGGTATTGGCACTCACCATCGCGCCGCCAACCGGCGTTTGCTCGATGATGCTGCCGGCAGAAACGACATCACTCGCTTGCCCTGTAATGCTGCCGACGATCAAGGTCGCGTCCGTAATATCCGTCGCTGCCTGTGCCTCCGGCAAATTGACGACATTCGGGACCATAACGTTCGCAGGGCCTGTCGACATGACCAACGTGACACCTGCACCGCGCGCCAAGGACTCACCGGCCGCCGGTATGGTTCTGACCGCTTGTTCGGCAGGGGTTGTGTTGCTGGCTTCCAGTAGCACGGCAGCCACTTCTAGCCCCGCGTCTTGGACAAGCGTTGTCGCCGCTGCCTCGGTCGAGCCTGCAACGGTCGGAATCACCACCGTCGCGGTGCCGCTTGAGACAATGATGTTAATTGTCGAACCGTCTGGCACCACAGTACCCGCGGCGGGGTCGGTCCGCACGACACTACCGATCGGCACAGAATCGCTCGACTGCGTCGTGACCGTACCGATTCTTAGCCCAGCATCACGAATCGTCTGTTCGCCCGCACTTTGCTCGACACCAGCGATATCTGGCGTCGTGACCCCCAGCGGGTTTTCGGCGACCGTTGTCTCCGTCGGAGAACACGCCGACAACAGTAAACTGACAACCATCAATAGCGCGAGGCGAACTTGTAACATGGCAGGACAACCTGGACCGATCGTCTTTAACGCTCGGCAAATGTATAAGGGAGCCCAGTATGGCTGTCTGCCAATGCCGACAGATGTGCCTATTTCACAAAATAACCGATGGGTATCCGAATTATGTGAAATGGTGATCGATGTTTAACGGAAATGCCTGCCACAGCGCCAACAGGCGTCAAAACCAGGGGGAAATCAAAATCACCAGAACGAATGCCGCCAGCAAAAGCGTCTGCAGCGTGATCGCAATGATTGGCCCAACCCCGACAGAAACCAGTCCGCCGAGCGACGTCTTGACGCCAAGCGCTGCGACTGCCACCACCAAACAAAAGCCAGACAACCAACTCAACGATTCGACCAGTGCCGGCGGTAACACGCCGGTTGAGTTAAGCAGCAGCAGCGCGACGAAACCAATCAGGAAAAATGGCAGACCCGGCGACTGGCCTGCCGCCGCGCGTTGCTTGCGAAATACGTATGAAATGGCAGCGACAACAGGAATCAAACACGCCACACGCATCAGCTTCACCAGCGTCGCTACTTCACCCGCTTCTGCCGAGATGGTGTATCCAGCACCGACCACTTGCGCCACGTCGTGAATCGTCGCGCCAATGTAGACGCCAGCGGTTGCATCGTCGAAGCCGAGAGCCGTCGTCAGTAGCGGGTACAACACCATGGCGACCGTACTGAGTGCCGTCACGCCGATCACAGTCAAGATGGTCTGTTGCTCAGACTTTTCGTGTTTGGGTAAAACAGCAGACACCGCCAATGCGGCCGATGCACCGCAGATCGCGACAGCACCGGCGCAGAGGCTTGCGAAATCGGCTTTCAGCTTCAACGCCCGTGCGATCATTACGCCAACGGTCATCGTCACCGTGATGCCCGCGACCACCAAAGCTAACGTTGGCAGCCCCAAACTGACGACATCAGCCGTCGTCAGACGTAATCCCAGCAGAGCGACGCCAAACCTCAGAATCTTTTTGGCAGCGAATTGAATACCCGGCGCCATAACTGCACGCTGGCCGAAACGATAGAGCGGCATTCCCAGCACAAGCGCGTACAACATGACGGAGTACCCGAGCCAGTCCTGCACCTGATAGGCGATCAGCGCCATGGCGATCGCGAGCGCGACGCCGGGTGCAAGCCCCGTGACCTTCCCCCACATACCGCTCATTTCAGGGCCGCGTTGCGTTGACAATAAGCGACCAGCTCATCGAGAGCGACGTCCGTTTTGACCTCGTCTTGGGAGTAGACCCGAGCGGCGAACTCGGCCGACGGTGCAACAAAGCGCTCGTGCATTGGCTGAACCTGCTGATCAAACTGCGCAATCACATTGTCGGCGGTACGTCCCCGTTCGCGCACGTCGCGATCGACCCGGCGATCCAGCCGTGTTTGCGCTTCGCAACGGATGTAGACGCTATGATCGAGTTCCGCTCTGACCGATTCACTATCCAGAATTAAGATACCGTCAACCAGGACCACGGGGCGCGGCGCAATATGCCGAAAAATGCCGTCTTTTCTGACGTGCAATGCGAAATCGTACTGTGGGCAGTCGATGGGATAGCCCGCTTTGATCCGTGCCAGATCAGCCGCGAGCAGTTCAAATTCCAGCGCGTCTGGATGGTCGAAATTAAACTTGAGATTGTCGCGCGCAGCATCAGGCTTGCTGAAGTAATAGTCGTCCTGCAAGACGACCGCACAATTGTGCTCACCTAACCGTTGCGCTAACCGCTTTAGCAAGCGTGTCTTGCCAGAACAGCTGCCGCCTGCGATACCGATTGTCATCACCTTGTCCATTGGCGCCACATTCTCTCGCAGCGCGGCCATAGAATCTATGCCGAACTCACGACGCGGCGAGACCCGTCTCATTCAAGAAGTACTGCGTCGCGTGCAACACATGGCGAAAACGATCGCCACCGAGGTGTTTGCCGCCATACCAACGACTCACAATCACCACATGACGATCGACACCGGCGCGCAACAGTACGCGCCCGATCACCATGCCCGCACCGGACTCCCCGTCGTCGTTCTTGATAATCTCGCCGTCTCGAACCATAGCCCAGCTGTGATGCGTCGCCTTTTGGAATTTCTTGCTCTTGGCGCGCAACGTTTTGACGATGATCGCCGCCTGGCTCGCATCATCGCAGGCGCATCCAGACACCGCGTATTTTGAACCTCGGTCATTCAAGACCGAGTCGAAAGTCGTTAAGTTGGGCACAGATCGCATACGTTCATGATGCCCCGAATCGCGTCCGGATTGGCAAGCTTCGCGCGACGCGCTAAGCTCGCTCGGCGTTTAGGGGGACACGACATGACACTTGCACTGGTTTGTATCGGGCTACTTGGCCTATTGGTTTTCGGCTTGGGCTTTGGCGTATCACTGCAACGGCGGGGCGCCAAATTAGGGGTCGGTGTGCCGACAGATCCCGAAAGCGGATTGACCAAATGGGCACGAGCACATGGCAATACCTGCGAATACGCGCCAATGCTGGCGGTCATCATGTACCTGTTGGCTCTCGCACCGCAGCCGGCGTTCGTTTATACAATGATGATCATGGCGACGTTTAGCCGCTATTTGTTGGCTGCCGGCATGATCCTGCCGGCGACGCTCGCCAAACCGAACCCGATGCGATTTCTCGGTGCGCTCGGCACCTATCTATTCGGGCTCGGCCTGGTGATCGCCTTGCTGGTCAGCGCACTCGGCTAACGGATATGGGGGGACCTATATATCCGTCCAGCGCCAGAACTTAGCTTTCCTCTGCATTCTCAACCGCGCGCTCAGCGCGACGTAGACGGCGTTCCATCCGCCGCTCTTTGCGCTCCGCCTTCAACTCGGCCATGCGAGCCAGCTGTTCTTCAGTCAACACATCTGCCAACTTGGCTTCTGTCTCATCGCGCAATTGCATCATGGCTTCGCGTGCTTCTGCACGTTGGTTGAGCGTGTAGCTGTCGCCGATGGCTTGGCGCTTGTCCGCCGCATCTTTCAGAATAGCTTCGACTTGCGGCACTTGATCGTCATAAAGACCGAGGGTCTCGGTCATTTTGGCGAGCATCTTCTCGGGGTTGCCGTGTCGCTTACCACCTGGCCCCGCTGCGAGCGCCGTCGTGGCCAAAGCCACCGTAGCAGTGACAGCAATCAGTATCGATTTGCGTTTCATGAATTTCTCCTGTCGTTGAGTTCATGGTTATAGTGCGGCAAGCGGAGCGCAAGTAGTGTCAGGCAGTGTTAAGAAACCTCAAGCCGCCTACAGGCAGCCAAACCGATACTCATTTCATTAAAATCAAGAGGTTAACATGCAATATCTGCACACCATGGTTCGCGTCAAAGACTTGCAAGCGTCGTTGGCCTTCTATTGCGACTTACTTGGTCTTCTGGAAGTGAGTCGCTACGACAACGAGAAAGGGCGTTTCACACTGGTGTTTCTCGCTGCGCCCGATGATCTTGATCTCGCCCGCGAAAGACGCGCCCCGATGGTTGAACTCACGTACAACTGGGACACGGAGGACTACACGGGCGGCCGTAATTTTGGCCATCTCGCGTATCGGGTTGAGGACGTTTATGGGTTGTGCCAGAAACTGATGGATGCAGGCGTCACGATCAACCGCCCACCACGAGACGGGCACATGGCGTTCGTTCGATCTCCGGACAACATCTCGATCGAGCTGCTCCAGAAGGGCGACGCGCTTGAGCCAGCCGAACCTTGGCGCTCAATGGACAACTCGGGCAGCTGGTAGGCAAGCGTCGTGCGGCTGGAGGACTGCTACAACACACAACACTTTCGCGCGCTGGCGAAGAAGCGTTTACCGTCGCCCTTGTATCATTACATCGATGGTGGTGCGGATGATGAGTCAACCATGCGACGCAATACCGACGCATTCGATGCCATCGATCTCGTCCCGAATGTACTCGCCGGTATTGACGAGGTTGACCTCACCACTGAAGTGCTCGGGTGCAAGCTGAGGCTCCCACTATTTTTCTCTCCGACGGCGATGCAGCGGCTGTTCCACCATGATGGGGAATATGCCATTGCCGATGCCGCCGAGCGTTATGGGACGATGTATGGCATCTCAACGATCGGCACCCGCAGCATCGAGGAGATGGGCAAGTACAACACCGCAAGCAAACTGTTCCAGATCTACCTGCACAGAGATGAAGGCCTGAACCGCGATTTAATCGAGCGTTGCCAAGCCGCGAGATTCAACGCGCTCGCGCTCACAGTCGACACCATCGTCGCAGGCAACCGGGAACGCGACTATTTGACAGGGATGACAACACCACCGCGCTTAACACTAAAGAGCCTCGCTAGTTTCGTCACCCACCCACGGTGGACCTATCACTATCTCACGCAACCAGGATTTGACCTGCCGAACGTCTCACCTTACCTGCCCGACGGCAGTAGCGTGTCGTCGTCAGTGGTGTCGTATATCAATGAGCAAATGAAACCATCGATCAGCTGGGATGAAGCGGCGCGTATGATCGAACATTGGAGCGGCCCTTTTGCCATCAAAGGCATCATGTCAGTCGATGATGCGAAGCGCGCCGTCCAAATTGGTGCCACGGCGATCATGATTTCCAATCACGGTGGTCGGCAATTGGATGGCTCTCGAGCACCGTTTGACCAACTTGCCGCCATTGCGGACGCTGTTGGCGGGCAAATCGACATCATTCTCGATGGCGGTATTCGACGGGGTAGCCATGTCCTGAAGGCGCTCGCGCGGGGAGCAAGTGCCTGTTCCGGCGGTCGTTTTTATCTTTATGCATTGGCGGCTGCCGGCCGACCAGGCGTCGACCGCGCCATGCGGCTGATGCGCGATGAAATCACCCGGGACTTGAAACTGATGGGTTGCAAGGACCTGAAGACACTTAATGAAACAATGTTGGCACAACGTCCGGTGTAAACTAGCCTGACGGGGAGAACAACATGACTAGAGCGATTCAAAAAACCGCCGCGCTGTCGATAGGCATCGTAACGCTTGCGTTTACCGGATGCGTCACGAATCCAGTGACCGGCAAATCGGAGATTTCCATCGTCAGTGCAGCGCAAGAGCTGCAGATCGGGCAACAGAATTACGCCCCGATGCAACAAAGCCAAGGGGGCCAGTACCGACTCGACCCATCCGTTGGTCAGTACGTCTCCGAAGTGGGTCAACGGATTGCGCTGAAGAGCCCGCGCGACCTACCCTACGAATTTGTCGTTTTGAACAATTCGGTACCCAATGCCTGGGCATTGCCCGGGGGCAAAATCGCGATCAATCGCGGCCTCCTGACGCGCATGTCCTCAGAAGCAGAGCTTGCCGCTGTGCTCGGCCATGAAATCGTTCATGCGGCCGCCAAGCACAGTGCCAAACAGATCCAACGCGGTATGTTCTTGCAAGCCCTTGTCATCGGCACAGCGGTCGTCACCAGCGATTCCGACTATGGCAATCTAGCTGCCGGCGCCGCCAACATCGGTGCCCAGCTCTTATCGCAATCTTACAGCCGCAAGGCAGAACTCGAGTCCGACTATTACGGCATGAAGTACATGGCGGACGCGGGATACAACCCTGAGGGTGCTGTCGATTTGCAGGAGACTTTCTTGCGCATGGCCGAAGAAAGCGGTCGCCCGCAAGGGCCCAATCTATTGGCGAGCCATCCCCCCAGCCAACAACGTCTGGCAACCAACAATGTGACGGCCCAAGAGATTGCGGCTAGCCCAGGTTATGCACCCGGCATCATGGGCCAAGACACCTACAAGGCGCGGATGCGCACATTATTCGAGACAGTGCCAGCCTATGATGCCTACGACGCGGGTCGCAAAGCACTCGCTGACAAGGATTATCGTACGGCTGCCGCAAAAGCGCGTCAGGCGATTAATCTTGAGCCTCGCGAGGCGCGCTTTTATGCGCTGCTAGGCGACATCGATCTGCTACAGAACGCCAGCGATTCAGCCATCACGAATTACACGCGCGCATTGGATCGGGATGCGACGTTTTTTTACTACCATCTACAACGCGGTCTGGCACGCAAGCAAGCGGGCAATATCGCGGGCGCGGAATCCGATCTTCAATCCAGTTTAAAATTGTTCCAGACGGCGCCTGCCATGTTGGCACTTGGAGAGATCTCCGCGGATCGACGCGACTTTGAGACCGCGCGCCGCTACTACGGAGCGGCAGCCGGTTCACCCGGTGAAGCCGGTGTCGCTGCCAAAACAGCGTTGATGCGGATGGACTTCAACCGCAACCCCAGCGCTTTTTTGCAGGTCCGCAGCGGGCTCGACGGCAATGGTCAATTACTGATCGCGGTCAACAATCCTAATCCGTTGGCCGTACGTGACGTTCAAGTGCGCATTCGCTACCTGGATAGCAGCGGGCAAACGCGCGATATCACCCGCCGTTTCAATGGAACGCTTTCGGCCAATGACAATGCGACCGTAGGAACCGGCCTCGGACCATTCCAATCGGCACAACAATACGACGTACAGCTCATCGGCGCTGTACTAGCAGAATGATCAAGCAAGGGGAAAACCAATGAGCAATACACCAATGCAGTACCTCGACAAGGCCATGAACAAACTTCGTGACCTCGGGCTCGTGCCGGAGACCACCAGCGAAGCACCGGTCATTGCACTGATTGAGCGAATCACAGCGCTTGATGAAGAGAAGACACTGGCGATCGCTCGGACATTGAACCAAGCGACGCTGTTTAATGAGGTCGTGCGTGAGCAGATCGAGGCCATGCGCATCGGGCAGCGCTATAAGGAAATTACTGAACGATTCGACTCGATACGTGATGATGCTAAAGGCATGGTCGATCAACTGGAGGACGGTGAAATCGACTTGTGGGAGCGTGCGCAGAATGTGTGGATGAAAGTCACCCGCGGCGATATTCCTGCGCGCTTCAACAAGATCAAAGAGACCTACCTCGAAGTGGCAGAAGACTCACGCGATCAGATCGATCGTGAGCGTGTCATTCTGGATGCTTATCGCGATTTTCGTGGCGCTTTGAAAGAATCCGAAGTGCTAGCGATTCAGGTACTAAAGAAGGCCGAAGCCGCACTGGAGGTCGAGAAAGCCGCATTACAAGAAGCGGTCAACAACATCGAGACCGCAGAAACGGAAGACCGTGAAGTGATGGCCAAACTCGAACTCGCCCGCGACATGCAACTTCGCAAGTTGCAACAGGCTGATGAGCGCTATCAGATTTCCAAAGACCTGTCGGACAACCTAACGGTGTCGTACAACACCAGCGAAACCGTGATGGCGCGCCTACTTCAGACGACCAACGCCAAGGAACGCGTGTATTCGCAAGCCGTCATGTTCTTCGGAACCAACGAAACCGTGTTCACAGCGCTGTCAGCGTCCTTCACAGGCTTGCATGGCTTACATGAGAGCACCGAGACGCTGAAATCGATGAAGGAAGGCGTGAGTAAATCACTGGAAGTGCTCGCGGACATCGGCGGCAAGGTGCAAGAAGAGGCGATTCGCGAGGGCTATGGGCCGACTATTCGCGCCGATGCTGTCAAAGCACTGGTGGACTCTGTCGTGAATTTCCAGGAACGCTCCGTCACTCTTATCGAGGAGATGCGTGATGCGGCAACCCGTAACGCCGAGGAAATTCGTGTTGCTGTTGAAGATGGGAAACGCCGCATGGCGGCGTTGGCTAACAAAGGCAACGCATTGGTATTGCCGACTGAGGTCTGATCATCACCGATGAGCGAACCGCTCTCCAATGCATCCTCTGATCAACATGATGTCGCGCTAAGCGACGTCATGTTGGCAATGGACGTCGTCGACATGCTCCGGCATGAAGACAAGATCGTCGCGCGTGCCATGAATGAGACCGCGCGCGAGCAGGCACTCATTGAACGCGTAAAAAAAGCCTATGCCGCGCAAGGCATCGCTGTCAGCGACGAAATGATCGCCAACGGGGTTGCCGCGCTAAAAGAGCAAGAGTATGCCTATGAACCCGCGCCACCCGGCCTGAAATCAAGGCTGCTGATGGCTTGGATCAATCGACGCCGAATCACCGGTGGACTCGGTGTCGTTGCCGCGCTCGCGACACTCATCGCCGGTGGTTGGTATGGCTTTGTCGAATACCCAGAAAAGCGTGAACGCGAAGCGCTCGCCAGCGAGTTAAGCAACGCAGTTATTGCCGGAAAATCGGACATCGATTTGTTGCTCGAGCGTCGTGCACGACTCGAGAAACAATGGCAAACCGTCAGCAAGCAGCGACCAGAGAATGAACTTGCGCTGGCATTCGATCAGATGGGAAGCCGCATAGAAAGCGGCCTCGCGACCGCTGAACGTCAGTTGGCAGCGGGTATCTCCGCAGCGCCGGTGAGCGGAATCACCGCCGACACCGTTGCGACACGCGAGAGTTTCACACGCGAAAAACTGAATCTACAGCGCCAGTACATTTCTGCCAGCAAGCGCGCACTCAGTGATGTAGAACAAGCGTTGACGGATATCGAACAGCTCGAGCAATTACCGGCGACGCTTGCGCTGCTGCGTGATGAAGCAACAGATCTTGCTATTCCCGCATCGATCGATGCGGATATTGAACGCGACTATCAAGCCGCGAACGGCGCGTTGCGCCGCGGTGACCCGGCCACTGCATTGGCAACGTCCAACGCCTTACGCACGCTGATCACGTCACTCGAAACTGAATACCGCATACGTATCGTCTCTCGCCCTGGGGAGCTGAGTGGCGTGATTCGAGAGCCCCCAAACAACGCTCGCGCTAGCAACTACTACTTGATTGTTGAAGCGCGCGATGAAAACAACAATCCGGTGCAGGTTTCGGTGCAATCGGAAGAAGATGGCTCGGTGGCGACGGTTAGTCGCTGGGGCATTCGGGTCGATGAAGCCACTTTCGACCGGATACGACGTGACAAGCAAGATGACGGCATCATTCAAGCATCTTCGGCTGGCGAAAAACGACGCGGCTATCTCGATATTGCTTACAGCCTGCCAACCACGGGCGGCAAGATTCATCGCTGGGAGGCACCGCGATGAGTAGCGGCCGTCATTTCCTCGCTGAGATCGAGCGTGCGCTGACGCAAAGCCGACAGGAATTTCGAGCGGTGGATCTGACGCTGCAACAGACCAGCGCCACACTCGCGCGGAGCCGACGACGAGAAGCATCGCTGTATCAACGTATGGCGAAGCGTCGTCTTGTAGATCTCGACAACAACACTTTCGCCGATGAGCTCGACAAAGCAGATCGCTTAGCGAGCGAGCTGCTCAGTGAGCGCGAGTCGGCAGCGGAAAAATTAGAGCAGCGCATCGAATCTCTCGACCAGCAGATCAGCACGCTGAATGCAGAACGACTAAAGGCCGATGAAGCACTGGTCGAAAAAGAAGCAGCACTGGAAACACTGCTCGAGTCTGTCGACGCCTCTCTTGCCCAGCAACCGGCATTCCATGAACTGCGAGAAACAGCACAAAAACGACTCGATATGGCATCGGCCGCCGAAGAAAAAACGGCAGAAGCCAATGAGCGACGCGAACAGAAGAAGGGACCGTTTGAGACGGATCCGATGTTTATGTATTTGTGGGAGCGCGGCTACGGCACAGCGCAATACAAAGCCGGTTTTCTAACGCGTTTTATGGACCGACAAGTTGCAAGACACATTCGCTTCGAGCGCGCCCGGCAGCGCTATCACGCGTTAATCGAAATTCCCAAACGCTTAGCGGCACATACAGCTCGGCTCGAGGAGAACGCAGCGCAAGCTGCTAGTGCGCTCGCAGACTTTGAACGCGCAGCCGATATTGCGGCCGGCGCTGAAGCGCATGAGCAAGCTTTGGAGTCGGCTGCCGAAATACGTGACGGTATCGATCAACGTATCACAGCGGCTGAGACAGAATTCTCTGCTGCTATCGGGGAGCGGGAGGCGTTCGCAAGCGGTCAAGATGGCCTGTTTCGACAAGCGATGACGGTACTTAGCGAGCAATTCAAAGCGGAGCCGATACCGCAGCTACGGCGCGAAGCGCGCCTGACGCCGAGCGTCGATGATGATGAGTGGGTCGCGGAGCTTGATACGTTACGCGATGAGCAGCGTCAACTTCAGCAGTACGTCGACGACCATCGCGGACTCCACCAGAAGCACCAGGCACGCGTCAATGAGCTAGCATCCATTCGCACACGCTACAAAGACAAACACTTCGATGCGTTTAATAGTCGAATCGACCAAGGAGCGCGGATGACCTCAATGCTCAATGAATTTGTGCGAGGCCTCATGTCCGCAGAGCAGCTGTGGCGAAGCATTCGTCACGCACAAAGATTCAAGAAAACGCGGCAACAACATCAACGCGTTGGTCGCATGCCCAACATTGGGCGTACCAGAATCCCTCGAATGCCAAGAAGCATCAAGATTCCTCGCAGTATCGGCCGCAGCGGCGGCGGGTTCCGAACCAAGGGTGGCTTCTAGAAGACGCGGAATGACGCAGAACGCGAGTCAGAGCTGTTAATAACAGCGGCGTCAATGCTGCTGCTAACGTTGTTCATCCTCGCGTATTACTTGTACCGATGAGAATGCGTCGTCGCCGGACATTGCGATCGCT
>JBCAZE010000072.1:0-14678 GCA_039700805.1 Pseudomonadota bacterium
GGAACCTCGTAGCGCTGCTGCCAGGCGTGAAGTTGTGCGGCGACACTGTTGATTACCCACTCCCCCACCGAGTGGATAAGCCCGCTCGACTCTAGCAATGGTAGGAACCGTGCCGGTGGCAGCAAACCGAAGCGTGGGTGTTGCCAACGAATCAGTGCTTCCAGGCCCATGAGTCTGCCATTCGATAGGTTGACTCGCGGCTGATAGCGGAGTGTTAGCTCACGACGCAGCAAAGCGTGTCGGATGCCAACTTCAAGTTCGGCCAGTTGTTCGTCGTTCGGTGCTTGCGCGGTGGAATGAAATTGCAATTTGGCGCCGCCAGACTGTTTCGCCAATCCCGTGGCTCGTTTCGCCGCGTCGAGCAGCGCGGCGGCCGACTCGCCGGCTTCGGGAAACAACGCGATACCGACACTGGGCGAGATATAAATCTCATTGCCGCCGCAGCGAAACGTCTCTGATAAGCCGCGAATAATTTTTTGAGCGGCTGCTGCGGCATCCCGCGGCCCCGTGAGATTTTCGATGCCCACGGCAAACTCGTCGCCACCGAAACGGCACAGCAGATCGCCATTTCTTAGCAAGCCTTTCAGTCGATCCGCGGTCTCTTTCAATAGCAAATCGCCGATATCGTGTCCCAGCGATTCATTGACCACCTTGAAGCGGTCTAGGTCGACATGCATCACACCGAGGGTTCGTTGCGACCGCTCAGCGCGCGCAACGGCTTGTTGAAGCTGCTCTTCAAACAGTACGCGATTCGGCAAGTCGGTCATCGGGTCAAACATGACCCGGCGGCTGTCGCTGCGGTTTTGGTTGAAGTCATCAGTGATGTCGCGAAAACTGACGAGGCCGCCAATGAGCTGTTGTCGTTGGTTACGCAAACCGTGGCCACTGACCGAGAAAATCATTTGGTCCCCGTCGGCATCGTGGATCAGCGCAAGATCTGCAAATTGCTCGCCACGACGAGCGCGGGCGATAGGCGTCGATTGCGGGTCGAGTGGCTCGCCACTCGTTGCGTTCAAGCTGCAGAATGCCGCAAGCCATTGCCCGCGATCCATGCTGTCGCGATCCAGGCCCAATAATCGTCTTGCGGCGGGGTTCGCGGTTACCAGTCGACCCTCGCGATTGACGACGATCACGCCATCGTTGAGGCTTTCAATGATCGCTGTGAACGCGTCGTTGCGGCCGCTCAGCGTATCAATAAATGCGTGTTCGTCCCGACATTGCTGCAACACTTGCACCAAATAATCGGCGTCTGTGCTTTCAATGCAGACATAGCGCTGGGCACCGTGCAAGACGGCACGTATGCCGCGCTGTTCGCGCTCGCCGGAGGTCAGTGCGATAACCGGGGCCATGCCGACCAAAGGCATGATCTCGTCTGGCAAGTAACGATGTACGGCGTCTTCGGTGATACCAAAGTCAACCAGAACGATGTCTGGCCGGTGAGCGGCGAGGTGGTGCGGTAGCGTCTCGGGGTCGGTGATCTCGATAACCTGCTCGACGTCGGGCAGTGCGCTCAGCATACGCAGTAAAGAACGTGCCGAAACGGACATTTCCCCGAGGAATACGAGGCGTAATCCCGGTTTGGCTTCCGCAAATATCATTGGCTATGTGAGTCGCTGGGAAGCGGCATATTGTTGTTGTTCCAATGGGTTTGACGAATGATAGCAGAACTCAAGGGGCAAAATCTTTGTGCGTGACTAAACCGTTTTCGATGTGTGCACGTCTTAGTACCAAACAAGACGCAAGGATCGGATATGCTGCTCACCATGAGCGCGACACAAGGGAATCAGAGACAGCCCGTCACCGGTGAAACGGACACGATCGCGCGCGCTGCAAAGGGTGATACCCGCGCTTATGAGCAGCTATATCGGGCCTACTCGGGCCGAGTTTATGCGTTGTGCTTGAGGATGACAGCGAATCAGCAAGCGGCGGAGGACGCGACGCAGGACGCCTTCATTCAGGCATGGCGAAAACTTGGGTCTTTCCGAGGCGATTCGGCGTTTTCGAGTTGGCTACACCGAATTGCCGTGAATGTTGTTTTGAGCGATATGCGGCGCAGCAAACGCGAAATTGCGGGGCTGAGTGAAATGCCAGCGGCGGAAGCGGAATCCGGAGACAGCGACGCCCACTTGCCCGATATCGAGCAAGCGATCGCCGGCTTGCCGGCTAGGGCACGACATGTATTCGTGCTTGTCGGTGTGTATGGCTATACGCATGAGCAAGCGGCAAAAACGATGGATATTGCTGTCGGCACGTGTAAGGCGCATCTACACAGAGCGCGCCAAATGCTGGCGGATCAATTGGATGAGAGCTATGGACGAAACTAACGACATGATGGCGCGTGCAGCGGCGCTGCCGTCGGAAATTGCACCGCCACGCGATTTGTGGCCCGGTATCGAGTCTGCGCTGGAGACACAAAAAAACGACCGCTGGCAATGGCGTGTTGCGGCCAGTGTGATTGCCACATCGGCATTAATTGGCATTCTATTGCTGCCACCCAAAGAGGATAAATCACCCGGCCTTGCGTACATACCGACCCAGGTGCCAACGCTCGATGCGCAATTGGTGCGGCACATGCCATTCGATGACAGCTACATTCTCGACTATCGCGAAGCCTTGGCGGCGCTGGATGATCAGCTTGCCGCATTGCCGGAAGGCACGCGTGAGGTTGTTGTCGCCAATCTCAAGATTGTTCGGGCATCTATCGCTGACATCAATCAGGCCATCGACAACGATCCTGGTAATGTGCAGCTGCGCCAGTTGTTGCAGCTCGCTTACCGCCAAGAGATGGCCATTATTTCTATGGTGCGCGACAGCGTCACCAATGCAGAACAGATCAGGACTTCAATATGAACCAGCTCAACAGATTCATCATCGCTGCGACCGCGGCATTGGCAATGACGAGTGCGCATGCCGACAAACGCATCGAGCGCACAATCGATTGCAGCGACAAGCCATTAGTGCATGTCATCAACGCGATTGGTGACATCGAGGTCGTAGGCAAGAACACCGACACTTGTCGTCTCGATGCCTGGGTCAGCGAGCGTGTGCAGCGCATTGATATCAAAGAACGCGGTGACCGGATCAAGATCGAGGTCATTTACGACAAAGACTACAAGCGTGGCGGTGGCACAACATTGGAATTGGTCGTGCCTAAGGACATCGACCTCAAGGTCGGTGGCGTGTCATCCAGCGTCGAGGTTGTCGACGTGAATGGTAGCCTCAGCTTGCAGTCGGTCAGTGGTGACGTCGAGGCGACGTCATCAAGCCCCAAAATCTACGCCACCACCACCAGCGGTGACGTTGAAATCTACGGTGAGGGTCAAGACGGCAAGTTCCAGCTGAGTTCGACCAGCGGATCCGTTGAAGCTGACGGTTTGGCGGGCTACCTCACCGCATCGGCGGTCAGTGGTGGGGTCGAAGTATCCGACAGCAATATCTCTTATGGTCGATTCGAAGTGGTATCGGGCAGCATTGAGGCAACCGATGCGTTTTCGCCAAACAGTGACGTCGAGGCCGAGGCCGTCTCCGGCAGTATCGAGGTCACATTGAACGCGGGTTTCGCGGGTACGATCGACGTGACCACGCTGACAGGCCGCATCAAAAACTGCTTCGGACCCAAGCCGCAGAAGACCAGCCGGTATGGCCCCGGTCGCACGCTCAGTTTCGAGCATGGCGATAAAGGCGACGGCCGGTTAACCGCCAGCAGTATCAACGGCAGCGTATATCTTTGCCTCGACGATTAATCGATGGTTTATCGCTGAAACTTAATCGGAGTTTGCTACCCTAACGGGTATGGGCAAATTGATAAAATGGCTGCTTGGGGCGGCCGTGACGGTAATCTTGCTAGTGGGCTTGGCTATCGCCGCGGTCGTCATGTTTTTCGACCCAAACGACTATCGCGACGATATCGCGCTGGCCTTAGGTGAGGCGACCGGTAGAACGGTGACGCTTGACGGTGAGCTTACGCTCAGTGTCTTTCCTTGGCTGGCTATTGAGACCACCAGCGTGACGGTGTCTAACGCGCCTGGTTTTGGCGACGCGCCGATGCTTTCCATCGGGCGCGCTCGTGCGGGCGTTCGGCTAGGTGCGCTGTTATCTGGCAAAGTCGACGTCGACACCGTCACCATCAGTGACCTTCAGCTGCGATTGGCCGTCGACTCGCGGGGTGGGACCAATTGGCAGGATCTCGCGGGCGATCAGTCGACGTCCGCAACGAGCGCGGAAGCCGCACCGAGCGATGTCCCAGATATCTCGGTTGCTGGGATCAATATCGAGAATGCGCTGATTGAGTATCGTGACGCCGGAACCGGCGCCGATTATCAGCTCCGTGAGTTTGACATGCGACTCGGTGGCGTTGACTTCAATCAACCCGTGCCGATCACTGCCAGCTTCGCCTTCACGTCCGCCGCTGATGAGCTGACGGGTCGTGCTGAGGTGGATACGCGGGTGGTTTTCGAGCGAGATGCCGAAGGCGTTTTGAACGCTGTTGCATTGAGCGATAGCGAGTTTGCCGGTGAAGTAACCATGCCTGCATTGGCGGCTGCACAGTCGTTTCGCCTATCAGCGGCGTCGATCACAGCGGGTGCCGGCGCGGATGCGTCGTTGACGCTCGATGACGCGAAGTTCGAATTCGGCGGCGTTGAGGCTAGCTTGTCTTTGACCGGTACCAGTGCGCCGATGCGCCTCAACGGCGCATTCGCCGTGTCACCATTTTCTCCGCGCGAGGTCATGGAGACACTCACTGGGACGGTTCTCGATCTGACGGATGCCGATGCCATGCAGGCGGCGAGTCTCAGCGGCCAACTGGCACTGACGGACGACAGCGCGGCGCTAACAGACCTCGACCTTGCGATCGATGCGACGACGCTCACCGGGCGCTTGTCGGTGGCAGGTTTTTCCGCGCCGGCGATCCGCTTTGACTTGGCGGGAAGCGCCATCAACCTCGACGGCTACCTGCCGCCCGCAGACGAGGAGGTGTCGGATGACGCCGGCGACAATCTGGCTGAAAGTGCGTTGCCGGTTGATTTGATTCAGGGGCTGGATGCCCGCGGTGAGTTCCGCATGCGCGAGGTTGTGTTGGGAGACCTGCCATTTAACGACTTAAGCGTTGGCTTGGTCGTTGGCGGCGACAAGGCGCGGTTGGCGCCGATCCAAGCGACGGTGCTGAATGGTGGTTACACCGGCGATGTCATAATCGATGCCAGTGGTGATACGCCGCGCCTGTCGTTGAACGAAACGGTTGACGGTTTGGATATGGGCGCACTCGCTAAGTTGCTGTATGAGAAAGACAACATCGAGGGCACGCTCGCCGGCAACTTCAAGCTGTCTGGACGGGGCACCCGACTGTCCGAAGTGCGCCGCTCGCTCGATGGGGATGTGGTGTTTTCGTTGACAGACGGCGCACTGATCGGCACGGACATTTGGTATCAGATCCGTCGTGCGCGCGCCGCCTTTCGGCAAGAGGCGCAACCGCCGGCACCGAATCCTGCACGGACTGAGTTCACGGAGTTGCGCGGTTCCGCCACGGTGAGCAATGGCGTTGCTCGCAACGATGATCTCTTCGCGGCATTGCCATTCTTACAACTGACCGGCAGCGGCAGCGCTGATCTTGCCGACGGCACGGTCGATTACACCATGCAGGCGCGCGTTTTGGAGCGTCCCGAGTTTCTCGAGGGCGTTACACCGGAAGAGTTGGATGAATACACCGAAGCTGTCATTCCGCTCAAGATTACAGGCGATATGACGGCGCCAACGATTCGGCCAGACATTGCGGGTATGGCAGAAGCTGCTGCCAAGAGAAAGCTCGATGAGGAACGTGAGCGTGCGGAGAACCGACTACGTGACCGATTGAAGGATAAGGAAGACGAGCTGAAGAAGCGGCTCAAGGACATTTTCTGACGATGCGTGCTTGGGTTGCCGCCGTCCTGATGATGCCGCTGCCGGTCACGGCCGCCGAGTTGTTATCGATTGATGTCGAACACGAAGACGGCGTCTACACAATGACCAGCGAGACACGTTTTGATGCCCCGATCATCGGCGTATTCGATGTGCTGACGGACTATGAGCAGTTCGATCGCATCTCGAGTATCTACCGTGACTCAGGCTACGTCGACGCGGCCGAGGATGGCACGCCACGCGTGTTTACGGAGGTCCGAGGTTGCGTGATGTTCTTTTGTCAGACGATGCGACGCACCGAGCGATTAGAAAACGATGGGTTGGTGTCTATCCGAACGGTTTTGGAACCGGAAGGCTCGGATTTCGTATTCAGTGAAGCGGCGTGGTCTTTGCGTGAAGACAACGAGGCCACGATCGTGATCTATACCATTCGCATGCAGCCAGCGTTCTGGGTCCCGCCCGTCATTGGGCCCTACATGATGAAACGCAAACTGGCCAAGGGCGGCGCCGATGCGATCGAGCGTATTGAGGCTTTGGCGCGCCAATCGACGACCCGTCCTGCCGATCTGAAAGCGCGCGGTCTCGCTGGATTTGAAGACGGGTGAGCGTCGATCAAAAGACCATAGCGCCTCGGGTGTTGACGTGGTTCGACGAGCATGGTCGTAAAGACCTGCCGTGGCAGCAGAACAAAACGCACTATCGCGTTTGGGTGTCGGAAATCATGCTGCAGCAAACCCAGGTTGCGAGCGTTATCGGTTACTACCGTCGATTCATGACACGGTTCCCGACCCTTGAAGCGTTAGCTCAAGCGGACATCGACGAGGTGTTAGGGTTGTGGTCCGGCCTCGGGTATTACGCGCGCGCTCGAAACCTCCACAAGTGCGCCCGCTTGATTCAAAACGAGATGGCGGGATGTTTCCCGGACACCGTGGATGAGATGCAAGCTTTGCCAGGCATTGGCCGTTCAACGGCTGCTGCGATCTTGGCGTTAGTCGACGATCGACGTTGCGCGATTCTCGATGGCAATGTCAAACGTGTGCTCGCAAGACACGAGACGATCGGCGGTTGGCCGGGCAAGTCAGCGGTGTTGAATGCGCTGTGGGAAGTCGCAGAGGCATACACTCCGGATGTTCGGGTGGCTGACTACACGCAGGCGATGATGGATCTCGGCGCGACAGTGTGTACTCGCAGTCGCCCACGATGCGACGTTTGTCCGTTGTCACAAAGCTGTCGGGCGTATTCCGCCGGTACGATGGACGCGTATCCTGGCAAGAAACCGAAGAAGGTGAATCCAAAACGACAGACGCGTTTCTTAATACTGCGACGGAGAGATGGCGCTTTGTATCTTGAGCGGCGGCCATCGACCGGCATCTGGGGTGGACTGTTTTGTTTTCCGGAGTTCGAAGGCGATCCGCCGTTGCCCGCTGGTTTCAAACGTGTTGATTCATTCTCAATGGCAACCTTCGTTCACAAGTTCACACACTTTGATCTCACCATCGCGTCGCTCTTGGTGGACGGTGATATTGCCGCCGAGCACGCAGCGGAGGGAGACCATCGATGGTTTTTGCCGGACGAGCTGGCATCGGTCGGTGTGCCGCGACCTGTCGAAAGGTTGGTGAAATCGCTACAATCGTCGCATCCGTTGGAGGGACGTCTTCTATGACTCGCGAAGTTGATTGTGTGCTGAAAAAAGAGCGGCTACCTGGTTTGACCTATGCGCCATATCCCGGCGAGCTTGGACAGCGTATCTATGACAACGTGTCGCAAGCCGCATGGCAGCAGTGGCTGGGCCACCAGACGATGCTGATCAATGAGTATCGTTTGACACCCATCGAGCCGGAGGCGCGAAAATTCCTCGAAGCCGAAATGGAAAAGTTCTTCTTTGGTGAGGGTAGCGCAAGGCCAGATGGCTTTGTTGAGGTGTCTGACTAGCGCCCCGACCGACGACGTTAGTGCGCCAGCGTCAGATTGACTCGCAGTACTGGAGACTGAACAACATGTCGTTGTCTGTCCATACTTTACGAACCGCAAATCCGTTCTCGGCGGCAAGATCGGCAAATGCCTCCGTCGAGTACTTGTAAGAACACTCTGTTAACAGATGTTCTCCGGTGGCCATCTCAAACGTCTCACCCGCAACCTCAAATGCTTGCGCTTCATTGCTAACCAGATGCATTTCGATTCTATGGAGTGTCGTGTTGTAAATCGCGCGATGGTGGAATCGACTGACATCGAAGTTGGCATCAAACTGACGGTTCAGGTGCGTCAGCATATTGAGGTTGAACGCTGCCGTGACGCCCGCGCGGTCGTTGTAGGCTGCCTCCAGAATAGCCGGGTCTTTTCGAAGGTCCACGCCGATCAGCAGCGCACCGCCATCTTTGGCCACGCTGCGCATGGTTCGCAACAAAGCGGCCGCATCGTCAGGCGCGAAATTGCCAATGGTTGAGCCGGGGAAAAAGACGACGTTTCTTTGCGGTATGCGCATTGGCTCTGGTAGCGCAAACGGCCGAGTGAAATCGGCGCCAACCGGCAAGATCTCAATGTTCGGATAATCCTGCTGCAACACTTTCGCTGCGTCATTCAGGAAGTCCGCCGAAATGTCGACGGGTACATAGACGTGGATTTGCGGCAATGCGTCTAGTAGCAGGCGCACTTTGAGGCTCGCGCCCGCACCAAACTCGATCAAAGAAACGCTGTCACCGATCTCTCTACCGATAGCCGGGAGAGACTCGCGAAGAATGCCGAGCTCGGTACGGGTTGGATAGTACTCTGGTTGCTCGGTGATGTTCTCGAACAACTGTGAGCCGTGCTCATCATAGAAATATTTCGGTGAAATCAGCTTCTGAGGTGCGCGCAGCCCCTCAAGCAGTGCCTGTTGTTCAGTCATTGATTAACGATCTTTAGCGAGGCGCAAGCCGAGGCATTGCCATCGCGACTGGGGATAGAAAAAACTTCTATAGGTGGCGCGCAAATGGTCGGCGGCGCTTAGGCAGCTGCCACCACGCACTACCATCTGGTTGCACATGAACTTCCCATTATATTCTCCGAGAGAACCATCGAGTGGCTTAAAACCCGGGTATGGGCCATAGCTGCTCGCTGTCCACTCCCAGGTATTCCCGAACCAAGAGGTATCGTTGCCGACCGGCTGCCAAACATCATCGTCAGCGAAATTACCGGTAACGGGTTGATTGGCAGCGACATGCTCCCATTCGTGTTCGATGGGTAATCGTGCGCCGGCCCATCGGGCGAATGCATCCGCTTCATAGAAGCTGATGTAGGCGACCGGCGCATGCCAATCGATGTCGCGCATCCCAGCCAACGTGAACTGTTGATCGCAATCGTCGCTCCAATAAAGCGGCGAACCCCAGTGTTGTTCATTGACGGTTGCCCAGCCATCCGAGAGCCAGAGCGACGGTGTGGTGTAGCCACCATCGTTGATGAAATCGCGGTATTCGCCGTTGGTGACAGGGCGATTCGCTATCGCGAAGTCATTGAGGAGGGTGTCATGGGCCGGTGTTTCATTGTCATAGCAAAAATCCGGCGTGTCCGGGTGCATCCCTGTCGAGATGATACCGCCATCGATCGATTGCCAGTCCATCGGCATTGCGGTGGCATTCGGTGCGACGACGAGATCGTCGCGCATAGCGGGACGGATCGGATTGACCGACAACACATGCTGGATGTCGGTTAGCAATAGTTCTTGGTGTTGTTGCTCATGCTGCAGCCCAAGTTCGATCCGAAATTGGATCGCATCGGATAAGTCGGTCTCGAGGAGCGTATGCATGGCGTCATCGACGTACTGCCGGTAGGCAATGACGGTCGCTAGCGTTGGTCGAGTGATTAGGCCGCGCTCTGGACGGGCATGCATGGCACCAACGCCGTTGTAATAGGAGTTAAAAAGAAAGGCGAATCGGTCGTCAAAAGGCCGGTAATGCGCTGCTGCTTCGGCGAGCACAAACGTCTCGAAGAACCACGTAACGTGGGCTAAGTGCCACTTCGTTGGACTGACATCCGGCATGCTTTGCACGACGCAGTCTTCCGCTTCCAATGAAGCGATCAATCGCATCGTGGTCGCGCGTACGCGTTGATATCGGGCGATGGGAGCGTCGAGCCGTTCCGCGACGGACTCGGTTGCGCAAGTCATGGTTGCGTCCTGCGGCGATTAGAGCAACAAGGGTAGACAGCCGCCCGATGGCTGTCAAAACTCAGCTGGCGTAGCCCGCAACAAACAGCTGGCAAACCGACTCCAGATATTCATCAAGGTCGTCTAACGGCTTTCCAATGATCGACGGTTCATGCAGCACGGCCTGATGAATCATCCCGATGACTTGGCGGGCCATGTGTTGGGGGTCACCCGCCTTGAAGCGACCGACCTCGATTTGCACAGCCATCATCGAGGCGATCAACGCTTGGGCCTGATGTTGGCCATCGGTCGTTCGAAAGAAACTCATCAAATTCGGGTGTTTGTAGCGCTCGCTATGCGCCAGCAGTATCAGCTCGGGTATCTCGCTTTTGGTTAGCGCGCCAACGTAGATATCGACGCCCAAGCGCATTGCATCGAGTGCTGAGTGCATGGGCGGCCAGGAAGTCGGGACTTGCGCCGCGATTCGTGCCGATTCCCGATCCACCACCATACAAAATGCTGTTTCTTTGGTTGGGAAGTATTGGTGCAGCACATGGACGGACACATCAGCTGCCGCTGATACTTGGTCCCCCATCGTTGATGAGTAGCCTTGAGACAGGAATAGGCTGAGTGCAGCGTCGAGAATACGCTGCTCTACTGGGTCTTCAGCCACGCCATGTCCCGACGCCCCCATACTTGGGTTTGTATCGGAGTCCAAAGACATGACCCGAGCATGCCAAAGCGATACAGGGCCGCCTAGTGGATAAATTGCAACATTTTGTAAATTTAGCCGTCTTTGCTACGCGCCTGCCGGATTTCACCCATATGTAGATAATGATGCGCATATTGAGAGCGCAGCCAAGCGGTTTCTTCGGCATTTTTTGACAGGGCTAATGCGTGGTCGAGGGCATTCTGCGCATTTTGATACTGCCCAAACTGATAAAAAAGCGCAGATCGCGCCAGGTGATAGGGCAGATACTGATCAATGTCACGGTGATCTTCCAATGACTTCAACAGGTCGAGACCGGTCTCCGGGCTACCGCTTTCTCCTAAAGCGACGGCGCGATTGATGCGGACCACCGTATTGCCAGTTTGTTGCTCAAGGATGTCATAGAGAGAGGCAATTTGTGCCCAGTCGGTCTCTGCGGCTTGTGATGCTGTGGTGTGCAATGCGGCGATTGCCGCCTGTGTCTGATAAGGCCCTGGCTTGAACTTGCCAATGACATGATCAAGCAGTGCCTTGCCCTCTCGGATCAACGGTGACAACCAGCGATCGCGATCCTGCTCTGGCAATGCGATCAGTTTGCCGGTTGACGACATCCGTGCTGGATGTCTTGCGTGGTTTAGCAGCATCAGTGACAGCAAAGCGGCCACTTCGCCGTGGCTCGGAAACAAGCCGTGTAACAAGCGACCGAGCCAAATCGCCTCGTTGCACAGACGAACGTCAAGATAGTGTTCTGGGCGAGCGCTATAACCTTGGTTAAAAATGAAATACACCGTTGCAAGCACGGCATCGAGGCGCTCGTCGAGTTCGTTGTCAGGCGGGATCTCGAAAGGGATGCCCGCTTGGCGAATCTTTCGTCTGGCCCGATCGAGTCGCTGCTCCATCGTCCGGCGTTGCGTTAAGAACGCATCAGCGATGGCATCCGTCGAGAGTCCTGCGATGACTTTGAGTGTCAGCGCCACTTGCGCAGTTTCGCTAAGGGCCGGGTGACAACAGACGAAAATCAGACGCAAGAGGTCATCGTCCAAGATGCTGGCAGCGGTTTCCTCGTCGTCCGTGCTGGCGGGCGCATCGACGAGCGCTTCCGGTTTTTGTCGCTTGGCGAAATCCATCAACAGCCGCCGGCCGGTGACAATCAGCCAACCGGTGGGGTTGTCCGGCACACCGTCTTCCGGCCAGTGAGCCAGCGCGCGTACAGCCGCGTCTTGAAACGCATCCTCTGCGTTTTCGAGACTGCCGCAAAATCGTCGCAGTGACGCGATCACACGCGGTCGAGCGCTTTTGAGTGCGGCATCGATCTCGTTGGGTGTGGTCTCTGGGTCGAGAAGGCTCATGTTACTTCCGGGATCTCTTGGAGACGTCGCCGGCAACCGATGAAACCGGTTACCGGCGAGTCACTTCGATGCCTTGGCTACATCTCAAACACAGGTCTGATTTCGACAGAACCCATGCCGTCATACTGCAGCATTTTGGCGTAGGCGATGACCTGATCGAGGTCGTCACAGTCGAGGAGGTAGTATCCACCTAATTGCTCTTTCGTTTCGGCAAACGGACCATCGCTGATGGTGATCTTGCCAGCACGTTGACGAACTGTGGTTGCCGCCGGTGTGTCGACCAGTCGGTTGCCCCCGACGTAGGTACCATCGGCGGTCGCTTTTTCAACGACGTTTTGATGGAGTCCGATGACGCCCATTTGCTCTTCTTCGGACATCGCTGCCCAGCGTGCCTCGGCATCGTAAATCAACATAACGTAATGCACTTGCTTCTCCTGTTTCGTTGGTTGACATGATAAATGACGAACCAGCGCCTGTGATTACGACACCCAAATCGAAAAAAATGTAAAAAAAGTAAGGTTTGCGTCCGTTCTGACGCTAAGCGACTCAACGAAAAGCGTTTTTCGAAGTTATGTTGTTGGATCCAGAAATCGGAAATCGGGGGGCGAAATGCTCGCGCGCCGGCTGACCACACTATTTGTTGGGGTGAGTCTGGCTGGGCTGTGCATGGTGTGGTCTGTGATCCGCTACGAGCAGGCGGACCACACAGAGCTGCTGGCATCCGTCTCGTTGCCGATGGGGTCCTTGGCTGTCGTTTGCCTCTTGCTGTTTTGGCGCTCGCTACCTAGAGATAAGCGGCTCTTTCTGGACGCTAATCGGCTGAACAACTACTTTGAGGATCAAGCGCTGTTCTTGGCCTCGGTCATCGACAGTCTGCCCGCCATGGTGATCGTGAAAGATGCCAGTACGTTCAATGTTGTGACAATGAACCGGGCGGCTGAGGTGTTCTTCGGAACGACCGCTGAAGCGATCCGCGGTCACGGTAGTGAGAGACTCTACGAAGAATCGGCTTCGGCGCTCGTACGCGAGTACGACCTGAAGGCATTGGCGATGCACGCACCCTTGGATATCGGTGTGGCTGTGTTGACAAGCCACCTTGGAGAACAGCGCACATTTCACACCAGCAAGATCGCGATCCGCAATGCGGATGGCGTTGCCCGCTATATTCTTAGTATCTCGGCAGACGTCACGAATGAGCACCGGATGCGTGAAGCCCTGGCCGATAGCGAGGACCGCTATTCGGCGATCGTTGACTCCGCGGTTCTCGGTATCTTAACTGTTGATCATGAGGGCACAATTGTCCTCGCGAACCCCGCTGCGGAACGGATCCTTCGAGCGTCCGAAGACGGCATGGTGGGCAAAAGCTACCTCGAGATCTTGCAAGAGGAAGAGCGGCCAGAATCCATGGAGCGGCTGAAACAAATGCGAAGGCTTTCTGCGAGCGAGCAGCCGACCACTCAGCGAGAGTTCATCGGACAGCGACAAGATGGTGAGCGGTTTCCTTGTTGGCGCTCGATTGCGCGTGTCGATGTTGGTGATGAATTTCGTCTCGCAATTATCTTCAGCGATCAGAGCGACGAGTTCGAGGCGAGGAACGCGTTGATCGAGGCCCGCGAACAAGCGGAAGCGGCCAACCATGCGAAGTCTGAGTTTCTGGCGACCATGTCGCACGAGTTGCGCACACCGCTGAATGCCATTATCGGCTTCGGTGAATTGCTTGCTGACGATGCTAAGGAACTGCAGGACGAGAGCATTCAAATGTATGTGTCGCACATACAGGAAGGCGGCCAGCATTTACTGTCGTTGATCAACGATGTCTTGGATCTTGCAAAGATCGAGTCCGGCAAATCTGAGGTGGAACTGAAGCCCACCGATGTTGTGCTCCTAGCGAAATCAACCGTAAACACGCTGCAGGGAATCGTGCGGCAAAATGGCAACCGGCTAGAGCTCGAGCTCGGCGAGCTTCCGGACCGGATCGACACCGACCCTGTCCGTTTGCAGCAGATTATGACCAACCTTCTGGGGAATGCGGCCAAGTTCACCGAGGACGGCATCGTGAAGCTGTCGTTGGATCAAGTGGCGGATAAGCTCCGAATTCGCGTCAGCGACACGGGCGTCGGTATAGCGGAGGACAAATTGGCGCACGTTTTGACGGCATTCGGCCAAGCTGACGCCTCAACCACGCGAAAATACGGTGGTACAGGCCTCGGATTGACGATTACGCTGCGAAACTGTGAATTGTTGGGCGGCGACCTCACGGTCGAGAGTGAGCTTGGCAGGGGGTCGGTATTCACAGCCAGTGTCGACCTGATCCCGTCCATCAGCGAGACGGATACCGCCGCCGCGTGATCAGAACGCACACACCTATTGACTATCGGGCGTATCACGGTTGTAATACGCCGCTCGCTACGTGCGGCCAGGTAGCGGCGCTGCGAAGCAGCAAGGTAGGCAAGGACTGAAAATCCCGCGCGTCCTTGGCAACTAACAATTTGGCCAGGTAGCTCAGTTGGTAGAGCAGCGGACTGAAAATCCGCGTGTCGGCAGTTCGATTCTGCCCCTGGCCACCATATCTAAGAAAGGACCTTAACCGGTCCTTTTTTCGTTT
>JBCAZE010000073.1:0-14620 GCA_039700805.1 Pseudomonadota bacterium
TCAGCTCACCGCCCGTGGGGAAATCCGGACCCTGTATGTGTTCAAGCAAATCATCGAGCGTCGAGCGCGGTTTCTCTAGCAAACGAATCAAGGCGCCCGAGACTTCTTTGAGGTTGTGAGGCGGGATATCTGTCGACATACCGACAGCGATGCCACTGGTACCGTTTAAAAGTAGGTTTGGCAGTCTGGCGGGCAGATTGACGGGCTCATCAATCGTGCCGTCGAAATTGGGCTGCCAATCCACGGTCCCCTGCCCTAACTCGCTCAGTAGCGAGGCCGCATAAGGACGCAGCTTCGCCTCTGTGTAGCGCATCGCAGCAAACGATTTCGGATCGTCAGGAGAACCCCAGTTTCCTTGACCGAACACAATCGGATACCGGTATGAAAACTCCTGCGCCATCAGCACCATGGCTTCGTAGCATGCCGAGTCGCCGTGCGGGTGGAATTTACCGATCACATCGCCGATCGTGCGCGCTGATTTCTTAGGCTTAGCGTTCGCCGCGAGGTTCAGCTCGCTCATCGCGTAAATGATACGCCGCTGCACCGGTTTTAGACCGTCACCCACATGCGGCAATGCGCGATCCAAGATGACGTACATCGAGTAATCGAGGTAGGCCTTCTCCGTGTACTCACGGAGCGGCATCAATTCAATTCCCTCGAGGTTTAGCTCGTTCTGCATAGACTCTTAGCTCTTTCAGTGTTCCGTTAGCCCTAGCGGATATCCGCAAGACTGCCCGATGTTTCCAGCCACTCGCGACGGTCGCTCGCCCGCTTCTTACTCAGCAGCATGTCCATCAATTGATCCGTATTGGCGTTGGCATCGATTGTCAGGCGAACCAGGCGTCGCGTATCGGGATGCATCGTCGTTTCACGCAATTGGCCTGGGCTCATTTCACCAAGACCCTTGAATCGAGTGGAAGAGATCTTGAGTCGCTTCTTGTCCGCAGGTAGACCATCGATAATCGACTGGCGCTCGCTATCGTCCAGCGCATAGAAGACTTCCTTACCGACATCGATCCGGTAGAGCGGCGGCATCGCCACATAAACATGGCCTGCTTCGACCAGCGGCCTGAAATGACGCAAAAAGAGCGCGCAGAGCAGTGTGGCGATGTGGGCACCGTCCGAGTCTGCATCGGCAAGGATACAAACCTTGTGATAGCGCAATGCCGCCGGGTCTGGATTTCCGGGATCAACACCAAGTGCGATGCTGATATCGTGCACCTCTTGAGAGGCGAGGATCTGTCCCGTTTCGACTTCCCAAGTATTCAAGATTTTTCCGCGCAGCGGCATGATCGCTTGTGTTTCACGATCTCGTGCCTGCTTAGCAGACCCACCGGCCGAGTCCCCTTCAACGAGGAACAATTCAGAACGACCAGGTTCCTGACTGGAACAATCAGCCAATTTGCCGGGTAGCGCAGGTCCTGCTACGACTTTCTTCCTGACAACTTTCTTGGCGGCTTTAAGCCTTTGCTGGGCCCGCGAGATAGCGAGTTGCGCGATCTGCTCACCGGTGTCGGGATGTTGATTCAACCAAAGTGCGAATTGATCTTTGGCAATTCCAGCAACATAGCCCGCGGCTTCGCGTGTCGACAGTCGCTCTTTGGTCTGGCCGGAGAATTGAGGATCTTCAAGTTTGACCGACAAAACAAAGCTGACTCGATCCCAAACATCGTCGGGTGCCAGCTTGACGCCTCTCGGTAAAATATTGCGAAACTCGCAAAAGTCTCGGATGGCCTCGGTCAGACCAGTACGCAACCCGTTGACGTGCGTACCGCCTTGCGCCGTTGGAATCAGATTGACGTAACTTTCGGCAACGACCGGGCTGTCGTCAGTCAACCATACAACCGCCCAATCCGCTGCCGTACGCTCATCCTGCATTGCAATACTGAATGGCTCCGCTGGCAACGCCGATGCCTCGCCGATGGCTTCCAAGAGATACTGCTCAAGCCCCCCCTCGTACTCCCAAACCGTCGTCTCACCCGTCTTCTCGATCTTGAGTGAAATTCGAAGCCCAGGACACAGCACGGCTTTGGCGCGCAATGCATGTGTCAGCCGCGGTACTGAAAAATTCGTGGAGTCGAAATACTGACCGTCCGGCCAGAACCGCAATGTCGTGCCGGTGTTGGCTTTGCCAACGGTTCCGACCACCTCAAGTTTACTTGCCCGCTTGCCGCCCTTGAATGAGATATTGTGCTCTCTGCCCTCTCGTTTGATCCAAACTTCAAGTTGCGATGACAGGGCATTCACAACAGATACACCGACACCATGCAGTCCACCCGAAAATTGGTAGTTTGCATTGGAGAATTTTCCGCCCGCATGAAGGCGCGTCAAGATCAGCTCTACACCCGGCATTTTCTCTTTCGGGTGGATATCGACAGGCATGCCTCGCCCATCGTCACTGACCGATAGAGAGCCATCTTTATGAACAACGACATCGATGCGTTTGCAGTGCCCACCCAGCGCCTCATCGACACTGTTGTCGATGACCTCGTGCGCGAGGTGATTCGGACGAGCGGTATCGGTGTACATCCCGGGACGCCGGCGAACGGGCTCAAGACCACTCAGTACTTCAATATCGGCGGCGTTATATTGTTTACTCATAGCGCAGGCGGGTCGGCTTCACTCGTTAGTTACTGGATGTAAAGATATTGGTCTTTAGATAGTCGTAATGTGACGGCATCTTGGTGACTTCCTGCTCCTTGAACCGGTTCATTTCAGCCTGAAAAATCTCAGCATTCTTCATGTTGCTTGCGATCGCGGGCTCAAAGGGACCGACGCCTGATTGGAACTGGCCATAGTCAATTGGCATATGGTTCATACCGATCAGGACAGCCTCCCAGCCATCCGTAAAGCTGTAGTCGGCGAACGTCGGTCGGAACATCTGTTTGACGACAGGCGCATCAACAAACGTCATCCGTGCGTAGCGCAAAATCTCCATCAACCGATCCGACACTTTCATCGCGTATTTCACGTCTCGCCAATACGGCGTGTCCTCGCGCGCTGTCAGCATGTAGTGAGCACAGAGGAAATCGCGCACGTGTTCGAAGAACTCGGTCACGATGTGGTTGTACATCGTGACATCGCCGACGTTGTAGTCATTGCGCCCTCCAGCCAGCATGTTGGCCAAGGTCTCGGCTTGCAGCTGGACAGCGAACAATCCTGTCGACTCAAGTGGCTCAAGGAAACCGGCAGAGAGTCCAATTGCAACGCAGTTCTTCTTCCAGACATTCCGGTGCTTACCGACGCGGATATCGATGTGCCTCGCTTCGGCGTCGCGAACACGATCCTCACCGAGGAATGTGCGGAACTCCGCCTCCGCCTGATCCGCCGAAATGTAGCGATCGCTATAGACATATCCCGACCCTTTGCGTGTAAACAGCGGTACTTCCCAGACCCAACCCGACGACAGCGCCGTGCAGTTGGTGAATGACACCATCTCTTCGGCGGGCTGTTCATAAGGGAACCGAAGCGCACAGGCCTTGTTGTTGAATAGGTACTCGTAATATTCGTCGAAAGGCTCTTCGAGTGTCTGACCTAGCAGCAGAGACCGGAATCCGGTGCAGTCGATGAATAAATCCGCCTCAAGCGGCTCACCGTTTTCGCGAATCAATCGCGCGATGTCTCCACGCTCGTCGAGTTCCACACCCGAGATCGTATCGATGATGCGTTCGACGCCGCGCTCCGTAGAATATTTCGCCAAGAAGTCACCGAGCAGACCTGCATCGACATGGTAAGACGGCCCAGCGCCCATCACCGTTCTGATCGTGGAGCCGCTATTCAGTACATCTGGGGTGATGAAGCAATAGTCATAAAATGACATCCGATCGACATTCGCCGGATCCGACAGGTATTTGTTGTGCCAAAAACGATTGATCGGACGGTCGCCAACCATCTGCATGGGCTCAAAGGTGTAGAAAAACCCCTCTCCCTGCTGATAGAAGTTATTGAACCGGATCGCGCTTTTGTAGGTTGCGTTGACCGCTGACATCCAGTCGGTTTCCTTCAACCCAAGGCCGGCCATGTAATCGACCATCGGCACGATGGTGGACTCACCGACGCCAATAATCGGTATATCCGAGGATTCGATGAGCTGGATTCGGATACCTTTAACGCGTGCCGCGAGTGCTGCGGCGGTCATCCAACCGGCACTGCCACCCCCGACAATGACAATATTCTTAACCATGGATCAGTCTGCTTGCATCAACAGCCGACAATGATAGCAGTACCTGCCGCCGACGCGATGGGGAAATTCGACTTTGCGCTTCGTCAAGGAGTCGACATAGATTGCACCGCGCGATCTCGCGGGTATCATTAGGCGCTTAAGTCACCGGATAACAACAACATGCCGAAAGCCAAACCATCAAAGCTGGATATCGAGAAGTCACTCGGAGAGCTTGAGACCTTAGTCAGTGAACTTGAGAGCGGAGAATTGCCACTGGAGAAGGCGATGGCGCATTTCGAGAAAGGCGTCAACTTAACGCGTGACTGCCAAAAGGCATTAACGGAAGTTGAACAGCGTGTCAGCGTACTGCTTCAGGAGGCAGGACTCGACGACGACGCCGAACCATTCGAGGAATGATCTATCCCGAGTATCGCGGACAGCGTATCGGTAACGATCGGCCGGCTTAGGTCTGCGGACCACCTGCGCGTTGCAAGCGTTCGATCAGCGATCGAAGAAAGACCTTGTTAAAGCGCAACTGACAACTTGACGACACCTGCTCCATCAGCGTCGAGCTCACACGGAGTACCTTCATTGGTGATGTGGCACGGATAGACGCGTTACGCTTCGCCTCGCTCAAGTAGCTAGACTCACCAAAACAGTCTCCACGGCCAAGCGAACCCACTTGGCGACCAGCAGCAATCACACCGGCATCACCACTGACGATAATATAGAAGCGATCATCGATCTCGCCTTCGCGAACAATATCGTCGTCCGTTTCGTACTCGCTGAGTTCACCCGCGCGTAGCACTTCCCAAATCTCCGAGTGCGAGAAGTCATGGAAGAAGCTCAACTGTCGCAACAAATCGAACTGCTCTTGATTATCGAACTGATCTGCTTTCGCGCGAAGGTCCTGATAGACATGAGTCAACTCAGCTGCCAGCGCAAGACCATTGGCGTAGCGCTTCTCGGGCGCTTTTTGGAGCAACACAGCAACGATGTTTTCCAGCTGATCAGAGATATCTTCCCGATAGCGATGGACAGGCGGTGGTGTCGCAAACACAATTTGGTGGAGCAGCTTTGACAGGTTACTCGCACGGAATGGTCTAAACCCAGTCAACATCTCGTACATGACTGCGCCGAGCGAATACAAATCGGATCGATTTGTAAGCTCCTCAGACTGCACTTGCTCCGGTGACATGTAGCTCGGTGAACCAGCAATCCCTTCAATACGTGAGACGTCCGCATCTTTGATCAGCGCGATACCAAAGTCGATCAAGCGCACATCGTTATCGACAGTCAACATCTCGTACATGACTGCGCCGAGCGAATACAAATCGGATCGATTTGTAAGCTCCTCAGACTGCACTTGCTCCGGTGACATGTAGCTCGGTGAACCAGCAATCCCTTCAATACGTGAGACGTCCGCATCTTTGATCAGCGCGATACCAAAGTCGATCAAGCGCACATCGTTATCGACGGTCAACATGATATTGCTCGGCTTAATGTCACGATGGATGACGCCACGGCCATGAGCGTAATGCAGCGCTTTGGCCACCTTATAAATGATCTCGATGACATCATCGACAGGCAACAAACGATCCGGCTTGCAATAAGACGCTAACGTTCTCGCGCCGTGGATATGCTCGGTGACGACGTAATACTTGTCGTTCTCTTCGCCGGCATCATAAATCGGGAGAATATTGGGATGCTGCAGCATGCCGACCATGTGCGCTTCATTGAAGAACATTTTACGCGTGGTACGGGCGCGCTCTGCTTCTGTCTCAGAAGACCCGATGTCGTACACTTTGATCGCGACATCGCGGCGGTAATAGGGGTCATGCGACAAATACACCGTTCCGGTGCTACCACGTCCAACTTCATTGACAATGACATATTTGCCGAACTTGTCGGGAATTGGTCGATCGCCTTGGTGGCCGTTATTGAGATCAGCGTTGTCGACTGCTGGCGTAGCCATTCAGAGCCCTTTATTTCAGAGCGTCATTGCTCCGAATGCTAAAGACAAAAACGCAGCACCAATGAGCGCTGCCAGAATGTCGTCAAGCATAATTCCGAGACCGCCGTGGAGTCTGTGATCTAGTTCTCTAATCGGCCATGGCTTAACAATATCCAGCACTCTGAACATAATAAACGCGATGACCAGCACCTGTATCGTGCGCGGAAAAGGCAAGCAAATAATGTACGCGCCAGCGATTTCGTCCCAGACAATCCCGCCGTGATCATGAACGCCTAAACGTCGTGAGCTTTCGCCGCACAGATAGATGCCGATGAGACATAATCCAACAGCGATGCCGATCTCGATCGGCAGTCCAAAACCTTGCGTTAGCCAGGCGAGCAGAATGCCCCAAACGCTACCCAGCGTTCCCGGCGCATAGGGCGAGACGCCGACGCCAAACCCAAACGCCAAGAAGTGCACAGGATCGGTTAAAACTGTTTTCAGTGCAGGAATTGGCGCACGCTTTTTATCAGAAGTGTTTGTAGCCATCGACCCCATACTCCAACGACTTTGGCGCATTGACAACCTCAACACCGTCGCCTTCTTTCATCTCACCAATAACTGTGCACTCAGGGAATGCTGCGAGAGATTTATCTTTGGGCACGGTGAAACACAATTCATAGTCATCGCCGCCCGTCAAAGCCGCAAGACGCCCACGCTCATCACCTGCCACCGCGGATAGCGAGGCAGATATTGGCAGTCCGTCTGCATCGATAACCGCGCGGCACCCACTGGCTTTCGCAATATGGCCAACATCAGCAAGCAACCCATCTGAGACATCGATCGCGGCCGACGCGAACCCGGACAACTGACCACCAAGTGTGATCCTCGGCGAAGGTCGAAGGAATCGCTCCTGCAAAAAGGAAGCATGACTCTCTGCTCGCGCTTTTCCAGTCGCAAACTCGAGCCCCACAGAGGCGTCGCCGAGCGTACCACTAACCGCGATAAGATCACCGGCTGACGCACCGTCGCGCGTCAAGGCAGCACGCTGCTGGTAGCCAATGACTTGCACCGTAATCGATAACGGACCCCGGGTCGTATCGCCGCCAATCAACTGCATACCAAACTGCCTAGCCAATGTGTGCATGGCACCGCTGAAATCGGCGAGCCATCTTTGATCGAACTCTGGGAAGGTTAATGCGAGTGTGTAGAACTTCGGCGTTGCCGCCATCGCCGCCAAATCACTCAGATTGACTGCTAACGCGCGGTAACCAACGTCCGCTGCGTCCGTGTTTGGAGGAAAGTGCTTGCCTTCAATCAAGGTATCGACGGCGATTGCAAGTGGCACATTCGCAGGCGGTGTGATCAATGCAGCATCATCACCGATCGCTAAATCCGCTTCGCCATACGGATCATCGAAAAAATGCCGAATGATCTCGAATTCGTTCATTGAAATGGCGCCATTAGCGCGGCTGCCGTTTTGCGGTCTCCAGCGCTCGATGCGTGGTGGCAGCGCGATCGAGAATTGCATTGACGTACTTGTGACCATCTTCTGCGCCAAAACGCTTGGTCAGTTCAATCGCTTCGTTAATCACCACTTTGTAAGGAATCTCGATATGGCGGCGAAACTCCGTCAGCGCGACACGAAGCACAGCAATCTCGACGGCGTTCAACTGCTCAAAATCGCGGTCGGCGAGCGTCGTAATCTCACCATCTAATTCTTCCAGCAACGCCATCGACTCGTTGATCAATGTTTCGAAGTACGCTGCATCGACCCGCTCGTGCTCACGACGTTCACGGAACTGACGCAACAACTCTGCCCGTTCGGTGCCATCGAGTTGCTGTTGATAATGCGCCTGCATAGCTAGAGCGCGGGTATGGCGACGGCTTGTCGCCGGATTCTGCGGACTCATCAGCCGTCCAGTTGCCGAATGAGATTGACCATTTCGATGGCAGTCACTGCCGCCTCTGCGCCCTTATTGCCGGCCTTGGTACCAGCACGCTCGATCGCTTGCTCAATCGTGTCGACAGTGAGAACACCAAAGACCACCGGCATTGAATGCCGCTCAGCAATCGCGCCAATGCCGCGAGCGCACCCGCCAGAGACGTAGTCAAAATGTGGTGTAGACCCGCGAATGACTGCGCCGAGCGTAATCACCGCGTCGTAGCGGCGACTCGCACAAAACTTCTCTGCAATGACCGGCAACTCCCAAGCCCCTGGTACCCACGCAAGCTCGATGTCCTGCGAGTTGGCCCCATGACGCTTGAGTGCGTCTATCGCACCATCCACAAGTTTCGACACGATGAAATCGTTAAACCTTGCCGCGACAATACCGAAGCGACCGCCATCTGCTGATAGACGGCCCTCAAATGTTTTTACGTCGTGCATGTTAGCCCTTATCCACTAATCGGCGTCGATATACTCGACCACCTCCAAACCGAAACCTGAAATGGCATGCATTTGCACCGGCGCGGACATGACACGCATGCGCCGAACACCGAGATCCCGGAGAATCTGCGCGCCGACACCATACTGACGCAACTCGTTCACCGGGGGCTCTGGCGTGCGCTGCACTTCCTCGGCCGCGAGGCTACGCAAACTATCGACAAGATCGCGAGGCCCTTCTGGGTAACGCAGCAGCACGATAACCCCGGCGCCCTCATCAGCGATCCTGCGCATCGCATCGCGCAACGGCCAGCCAAGTCTCCGGTCTTCGATACCCACGATATCACCCAATGTGTCAGCGACATGCACCCGCACTAATGGCACATCGGATAAGTCTTGGATGTCGCCATAGACGAGCGCTAAGTGCACGTTGCGATGGACATAGTCTTCGTAAGCATGCATCTGGAATTCACCAAAGGAAGTTGGCACCGGCAAGCTGTAGATGCGTTCGACCGAGATTTCTTTCTCCAGCCGATAACGAATCAAGTCCGCGATCGTACCGATCAACAAATCATGCTCGCGTGCGAACGCCTCAAGGTCGGGACGGCGTGCCATCGTGCCGTCTTCATTCAGAATCTCCACAATCACCGATGCCGGCTCACTCTCACCCGCCAAGCGCGCTAAGTCGCAGCCCGCTTCGGTATGACCTGCGCGAGTAAGAACGCCACCCGGTTGCGCCATCACTGGAAAAATGTGTCCCGGTTGAACGAGATCTTCTGCCCGGGCGTCTGGCGCCACGGCGACTTGCACGGTACGCGCCCGATCGTGCGCGGAAATCCCTGTCGTAATACCCTCGGCGGCTTCGATAGAGACGGTGAAGTTGGTGCTGTGTTGGCTATCGGTGCTGCTGACCATCAATGGCAATCGCAGCTGCTCGCAGCGCTCCCGCGTCATGGTCATACAAATGAGTCCACGGCCATAGCGCGCCATGTAGTTAATGGCCTCAGGGGTGACCTTGCTCGCCAGCATGATCAGGTCACCTTCATTCTCACGATCCTCATCGTCGACCATGATCACCATCTTGCCTTGGCGCAGCCGCTCAAGAATATCCTCGATGGGTGCAAACTCAGGGTTTCGCGATGTCGCTAGTTTTACCGTACTCATAATTTTCTTCCTCAGAATCGCGCGCAGTTCGCACAATCATTCGGTGTAGCCATGTCGTTGTAAAAACGCTTGGTCGACACGCGTACCAGGCTCAGCCTCAGGGTTTAACAGGCGCTCCGCATATCGCGCCAGGAGATCGACTTCGATGTTGACCTTGTCGCCTGGCTTTAGCATTGAGAGCGTTGTTTGCTCGGCCGTGTGCGGAATAATGTTGACCTCAAACCCCGCATCGTTCACTTCGTTGACGGTCAAGCTTGTACCGTCGATGCAAATAGAACCCTTCTTAGCGATATATCGATGCAATGCTTCCGGCACGCTAAACGTCATTCTAACCGAGCGTGCATCTTCATGGCGAGCAGTGAGTTGGCCAACAGCATCCGTGTGACCCGTAACAAGATGACCACCGAGTCGATCGCCAATAGCCAATGACGGCTCAAGATTGACGCGACTGCCTTTCGTCCAAGCCGAAAACGCAGTGACGTCCAGCGTCTCTCGCGACACGTCCGCCGCGAATCCACTATCGGTTATGTCAAGCGCTGTCAGACAGACGCCGGAGACGCAAATACTCTCGCCTTCCGCGAATCGATTCGGCTGAAGTTCAGGACAGTGAATGCGCACACGCACATCGCCCCCCCGAGCCTCAAGGGACTCGATATGACCAACCGCAAGAATGATTCCAGTAAACAACGACCTCTCCTATCGACGCGTCGGTATCAGTGTGAGTCGCATATCGTCACCGACTCGCCGCAAATCTTCAATCTCGAGTGGCATACCATCGGCCAAACGCGACCAAGCCTTGGTATCAATCAGTCTCAACGTCTCACTGCCGAGCAGTATTGGCGCAACGTAATGCACCATCCGATCGACAAGACCCGCGTTCAGCATGGCACCCGAGAGCATCGGACCGCATTCAAGCAGCACCGAATTCACTTCGTATGCAGCTAGCTGTGTCATGACCTCATTGAGATCAACGACATCACCGCGAGACGCGACGGTCAGACAGTGCGCGCCGGCGTCTGACAATGACGCGGGCACCGTCGAGGCCTCCAAACCGAAGACCAGGCACCGATCATCGTCACCAATAATTTTTGCATGGGACGGCGTCCTAAACTGGCTATCGACAACCACGCGCCACGGTTGGGCCTCGCGCCTCGAGAATCGTCCGTCTCGAACTGTCATTGAGGGGTCATCCGCCAACACGGTGCCGATACCTGTCATGATCGCAGCATGCTCGCTACGCAACCGCTGTACATCCCTGCGAGCCGCTGCTGACGTAATCCATTGACTCTCACCACTGCGCATGGCGGTCGCGCCATCAATGCTCGCGGCTGTCTTCAATGTGACAAACGGTCGACCGCGCGTCATCCTTGAGTGGAAACCTTCAACAACACGTTGTGCGGCAGCGGCCATCAAGCCTCGCCGCACAGTGATGCCGGCTTCTGCTAGACGAGCCACACCATGACCATCCACGCTAGGATTCGGGTCTGCCATCGCGACCACGACCTCTGCAACCTCTGCCGCGATTAACGCCTCGGTACAAGGACCGGTTCTACCGTGCGTGCAACATGGCTCCAACGTCACATAAACTGTCGCACCTTTTGCGTTTTGACCGGCCGCCTTAAGCGCGACCACTTCCGCATGATCTTGACCTGCAGGTTGCGTCGCACCTTGACCCACGATCTGACCGTCTTTAACGATGACGCACCCTACGGACGGATTAGGCATCGTGAGAAAAACGTTGGCCGATGCGAGTCGCAGCGCCGCTGCCATCAGCGCGTGATCCTGTGGTGAAAACGTGTCAGCCATCTACTTGGGTTTTTGCTTCTTCAGTTCAGCAAGGGATTTTTCGACTTCGGGCAACAAAGACATCTGCTCGCGATCATCAGCGCGGGACATGAGTTCCAAACGTCGGATTTCTTCCTGGAACTCGGTGACGTCCTGAAAGCTACGATAGACGGACGCGAATCGCACATACGCCACTTCGTCGAGCTGTCTCAATGCTTCCATGACCATTTCGCCCAGGAGCTTTGCAGACACCTCTCGCTCGCCCATCACTTGTAACTGATGCACGATTTGACTCATTGCAGCCTCAATCTGATCAGCGCTGACAGGTCGCTTCTCGAGCGCACGCTGCATACTGCTTCTGAGTTTCTCTTCATCGAATGGCTGACGTGATTGGTCTCGTTTGATGAGCCGTGGCATTACCAGCTCTGCCGTTTCAAAGGTTGTGAAACGTTCGCGACATGCAAGGCACTGGCGGCGACGTCGGACTTGACGCCCGTCCGCCGCCAGCCGCGAATCATTGACTTTCGTCTCTTCGTTACCGCAAAACGGACAATGCATAATCTACTGAGGGTGTCTCAGGCATTCTCTGCCCGCGCCAGTCGTCCGGCGCCGGCTTCGGCGTACACGGGAAAGCGACTGCACAGCTCAAGCACTTCGGCCTTCACGCGGCTCTGCATCACCTCATCCGTGATGTCGTCCAAGATATCCGCAATCCAGCCCGCGAGCGTGGCGCATTCTTCAAGACCGAACCCACGCGTTGTAATCGCCGGTGTTCCAATACGAAGGCCAGAGGTCACAAACGGTGATCTCGGATCACCGGGCACCGTATTCATATTGACGGTGATATTCGCCGCATGCAGTGCAGCGTCTGCGTCTTTACCCGTAATATCTTTGTCGATGAGGTCAACAAGAAATAGATGGTTGTCAGTGCCCCCAGACACGATCTTGTAGCCGCGCGACATGAGCACTTCGGTCATTTTGCGTGCGTTGTCGACCACTTGCTGTTGATAAGTCTTAAAGTCAGGCGCCATAGCCTCTTTGTAGGCCACGGCCTTGGCGGCGATAACATGCATGAGCGGCCCGCCTTGCGTGCCCGGAAATACCAATGAGTTGAACTTCTTCGTGATGTCGTCGTTCTTTCTGGCGAGGATCATGCCGCCACGCGGACCGCGCAGCGTTTTATGCGTGGTCGTGGTCACTACATCCGCATGCGGTACCGGCGAAGGATAAACACCAGCCGCGACAAGCCCTGCAACGTGGGCCATATCAACATGAAACCAGGCGCCGACTTTGTCAGCGATCGCCCGGAAACGTGCCCAGTCAATGACGCGGGAATAAGCGGAAAAACCGCCGATGATGAGCTTCGGCTTATGCTCGAGCGCCAACGCTTCGACGACGTCATAATCGATCAGGCCATTCTCGTCGACGCCATATTGAACCGCGTTGAAGAGTTTGCCTGAGAAATTGACTTTGGAGCCATGCGTTAAATGACCACCATCGGACAAGCTCATCCCGAGAATGGTGTCGCCCGCCTCAAGCAAGGCGAGATAAACCGCCGCGTTTGCCTGCGATCCTGAATGCGGTTGCACATTGGCATAGTCCGCGCCAAACAACGTCTTCGCGCGCTCAATCGCTAACGACTCAGCAACGTCAACATGCTCGCAGCCGCCGTAGTAACGCTTCGACGGATAACCTTCGGCGTATTTGTTAGTCAGCACCGACCCTTGTGCTTCCAGCACTCTAGGACTTGCGTAGTTCTCAGACGCGATGAGCTCGATATGCTCTTCCTGGCGGACGCCTTCGGCGCGAATGGCCTCAGCCAGCTCGTTATCGAAACCATCAATCGACATTTTGTCGTCAAACATCTCGTTCGTCTCCAGGCGGCTAGCCCCGGTGTGGGCGCCGATTCCAATGATTGAAAGCGAGATTGTACCTGACACCCCATGCCCGCGCAGTATCATCGGTACCGGCAAATAGGTGCTGTACCGAGGTTTGCACGGTACAATTTCGGGCTGACGACGCACTCGGCCTCAGGAAGCGAACGCATGGCGCAATATATCTACACGATGAACCGGGTATCCAAGCTGGTACCGCCCAAACGACATATCCTCCGTGACATTTCGTTGTCCTTTTTTCCCGGCGCAAAAATCGGCGTCTTGGGTTTGAATGGGTCTGGTAAGTCGAGTCTGTTGCGGATCATGGCGGGTATCGACAAGGAATATGATGGTGAGGCGCGCCCACAAACTGGCATCAACATCGGCTACTTGCCGCAAGAGCCGGAGTTAGATGAGGCGCTCGATGTTCGAGGCAACGTTGAGCAAGGCGTAGGCGAGATGAAAGCCCTCCTCGACCGATTCAACGAAATCAGCATGCAGTTTGCTGAGCCCATGAGCGACGATGAAATGAACGCGTTGCTTGAGGAACAAGGCAAACTGCAAGACGCCATCGACACCGGCAACGGCTGGGAACTTGAACGCACACTCGACATCGCTGCGGATGCATTGCGTCTTCCGCCCTGGGACGCCGATGTGAGCAAACTCTCCGGCGGTGAGAAACGCCGTGTCGCGCTCTGCCGCTTGCTGCTATCCAAGCCGGATATGTTGTTGCTCGATGAGCCGACCAACCACCTCGATGCTGAGTCCGTCGCTTGGCTCGAGCGTTTCCTCGAAGAATATCCAGGTACCGTCATCGCGGTTACTCACGATCGATACTTCCTCGATAACGTTGCTGGCTGGATTCTTGAGCTGGACCGTGGCCACGGCATTCCATGGGAAGGCAACTACAGCTCTTGGCTTGAGCAAAAGCAAGCGCGTCTTGAAATTGAAGAGCGCAGTGAGCAAGCCCGCCAGAAAGCGATGCAACAAGAACTTGAATGGGTACGTAGCAATCCGAAAGGACGGCAAGCGAAGGCAAAGGCGAGACTCAAGCGTTTTGAGGAATTGTCATCAACTGACTATCAGAAGCGAAACGAGACCAACGAGATCTATATCCCACCAGGTCCTCGCTTGGGTGACGTGGTCATTGAAGCGGAAGCGGTGCGCAAAGCGTTCGGCGAGAAACTGCTGGTCGAAGACCTGTCCTTTCAGTTACCGCCGGGTGGCATCGTCGGCGTGATCGGGCCAAACGGCGCTGGTAAAACCACCATGTTTCGTATGATCACCGGCCAAGA
>JBCAZE010000074.1:0-14592 GCA_039700805.1 Pseudomonadota bacterium
CGGGAACACGGTGCCCTTGAACGGACTTTCAAATTCGACCCAATCCGCTTCAGTGGTCGGTCTATAAGCATAGACCGGCGTGTTCGTGGAGTCGTCCAATTTGAACGCAAATCTCGGGTTGCCATCATTGTCGGCAACGAGCGAACCTGAGTCGAATGGTGACTTCGCCAATGTCCGCCAGCGTTGACGATAGACATTGACCAGCTCCATCTGCTGGCCGCGACCCTGCGCACTGGTCATTACTTTGATGACCTTGTCGTCTTCGGGCATGGTATCCACGATGCCATTAAGCGAGAAAAAACTCCGGCCCGTCACCTGGCCCGGTGCTTGTACGACAAAAGGCTTACTGCCATCGAAGTTCACCGCGAAAATCTTACCGGTTGGGGCTTGTTGCGCCAGCGTGCCGACCGCGTCTTGGGTTGAGAACAACAGTCTCTCATCGCTGACCCATCGGATTTGACCGACTGACTCGTCTTGTCCGGGCTTCATTTGGTACACAATCTTCGGGCGCTTCGGATCGCTGATGTCCATGACGACCATCAAAGCATCGGCTTCATCTCGCATGCCCGCTGCGATGTGCTTTCCATCTGGCGACAACTGTACTGTTGTAAATTTCGCCAGGGATACCAGGTCTTCAATTGCGACCTGTGATTGAGCGGCAGCACCGCCCGTCAGGAATAACGCAGCCATAGCCGCGATGATTCTGATTCTCATACTCTTACCTCTCCCCGTAGGATTCTGGTGATCACACCAAGGTTACCCGTGTCACGCGTGAAAAAGAAATCGAATTCGCTTTTTATATAGGCGGATGAGCAAATCGCCTCAAAAAAATTCGACAAAACAACGACAAGCGCAGGGCACACGAAACCTTATGTTACATAAGTGGTTTAGCTATCTCGCCATCTCGCTGCTTGACTCAGCAATGCAAAGGTCGATGGGTTGCCCGCGGCCGCCTGTTTCGGATCTGTAACAGCACCCGTTAATGCCGAGGCCATTTGTTTGCCGAGCTCGACACCCCACTGATCGAAACTGTTGATACCAAGAATCACGCCCTCAACGAATACCTTGTGTTCATACAACGCCACGAGCTGGCCTAGCGAAAACGGCGTCAACGCTTTCAATAGAATCACAGTGCTCGGTCGATTACCTGGATGAACTTTGTGATCAGCGAGCCTCGACACTTCTTTCGCATCGAGTCCTTTCGAACGTAAGTCTGCAGCGGCTTGCTCGCGGCTGAAGCCCAGCATAAGCGCGTCGCTTTGCGCCAGGCAGTTGGCAATCGCTAGATCTTGCTGCGCCTGCGTGGCACCCGATGAGCGGACCGGCAATATGAAGTCTGCCGGTATCGTGCTGGTACCTTGATGCAGCAATTGGTAGAACGAGTGCTGTGCGTTCGAACCAGCTTCACCCCAAATCACTTGTCCTGTCGTCGCCTTAACCGGTTTACCGTCACGTCGAACGGACTTGCCATTGCTCTCCATTTGCAGCTGTTGAAGATACGCGGGGAATCGATCCAGGCGATTATCGTACGGGAGTATCGCGTGGCTGCTCGCACCGAGGAAGTTGTTATTCCATATCGCCAGCAGCGCAAGCAACACCGGCGCATTCTCCGGCAACGGCGCTGACAAAAAGTGACGATCCATCGCGCGAGCGCCGGCCAATAGCGATTCGAATGATGCACGTCCTACCCCAAGCGCAATCGACAAGCCAACCGAAGACCATAGCGAATAACGTCCGCCAACCCAGTCCCAGAAACCAAACCGATAGTGTGGATGCACGCCGAATGCATTCATCGCTTCATGATTGGTTGATGCAGCCGCGAAATGGCGGCCCACGGCACCCTCACCCAACGCACCGGCGATCCAATCCCGCGCCAAATTAGCATTGGACATGGTCTCAAGCGTCGTAAACGTCTTGGAGCAAATAACAACGAGTGTGGTTTGTGGATCTAAGGTCTGCGCGAGATCGGCCATCTGCGTGCCGTCGACGTTTGAGACTGTGTGTACGCGCAGACCCTCAGCGACGTGTGCAAGCGCTTTGACCGCCATCGCAATGCCAAGATCAGACCCGCCGATGCCAACATTGATCACGTCGGTAAATCGATGCCCCTTCGCGCCTCGAATGCCACCGGACAAAACGCCATCAACAAATGCGAGCATTTGTTCTCGCACTCGCGTGATTGACTTGGACACCCGCTCACCGGCAACCACCGCAGAAAATCGTGGACCACCGCGCAGCGCGGTGTGCAACACCGAACGCTGTTCCGTGTTATTGATCAGCTCGCCCGCGAACATCGCATCTCGGGCTTCTTCAACGTTTGCTTGGCGAGCCAGCGCGATCAAATGTTGACGCGTACGGTGTGCTACACGCTGGCGCGAATAGTCCACCACAAGATTATCGAAGCGTAATGAGAACTTTTCGAACCTGCGCTTGTCTTTGGCAAACAACCCAGCGATGTCCGTATCTTTGGCGGATTCGCGGAAATGGGCGCGCAGCTTTCGCCATGCTTCGAGATCAACGGGATATCGGGATGTGAGTTTTTTCATACCACGAGTGTAACTTCTACTCGCAGCACACCCAAGCGCACTCAGACTTTGTAGTAGTCCTTGTACCAGCGAACAAATCGCTCCACACCAACCTCGATCGGCGTATTCGGCTTGTAATCGACGTCCGCAACAAGATCAGCCACATCGGCGTAGGTATCGGGAACATCGCCAGGCTGCAACGGCAGCAGGTTCATTTCAGCTTTCTTGCCAACGCAAGTCTCAATGACCTCGATATAGCGCATGAGCTCTACGGGCTGATTGTTGCCAATGTTGTAGATTCGATAAGGCGCCTTGCTGGTACCTGGGTCCGGGTTGTCAGCATCCCATTCAGGGTTGGGCGTCGCCACATTATCCATCGTACGCACAACACCCTCTACGATGTCATCAACATACGTGAAGTCGCGTCGATGCTTGCCGAAATTGAAGACATCGATCGACTTACCCTCAAGGATGTTTTTGGTGAACAAGAACAACGCCATATCCGGTCGGCCATAAGGTCCATACACCGTAAAAAACCGCAGTCCTGTCGTCGGCAAGTCATACAAGTTGCTGTACGTATGCGCCATTAACTCATTGGCCTTCTTGGTTGCACCATAGAGCGCCAACGGATGATCTACGTTGTGATGGATCGAAAACGGCATATTGGTATTCGCACCATAAACACTACTCGATGACGCATAGACCAAGTGCTCAACATTGTGGTGTCGACAGCCTTCGAGGATGTTCATCGTGCCAACGATATTGCTATCGATATAGCTATGCGGGTTCTCGATCGAATAGCGTACGCCCGCCTGCGCCGCCAAGTGAATCACGCGATCAAACTGTTCGTTCGCAAACAAAGACTCGATCGCTGATCGATCTTCAAGGGCCATCTTGAAGAAACGAAAGTTCTCATGTGGCTCAAGTCGCGCTAATCGATCTTCCTTGAGGCTCGGATCATAGTAGTCGTTGATATTATCAATACCTACCACCTCATCACCGCGATCAAGCAGATAGTGCGATGTGTGTGAGCCGATGAAACCAGCTGCGCCAGTGACCAAAATTTTCATGTCGCTATCCGTATTGCCGATCGCTACAAGCGCTGATCGGACTCGCCCTCAGGCAGGAGATACTTGATGTCATACAAAACACCATCGGGCTTACAGAAGGCGCGGATGCCATCGCTACCCAAGACCTTGAATTGCTCGTGCGCTACGGCGACCACGACCGCCGCATAAGACCCGGCTTCTGGCGCCTCGACGAGATCGATGCCGTATTCATGCTTCGCCTCTTCCGCATCCGCCCAAGGATCGTGCACGTCAACCGCGACACCATAGCTCTCCAGCTCTGATTTCAAGTCGACGACCTTTGTATTTCGCACGTCTGGGCAATTCTCTTTAAACGTCAAACCAAGCAGAAGCACTTTCGCGCCTTTAGGCTGCAGGTCATTGCCGATCATTAGCTTAACGATTTGCGAAGCAATAAAGCCCGACATATTGTCGTTAATGCGCCGCCCAGCAAGGATCATCTCCGGGTGATAACCGAGCTCGATCGCTTTGTGGGTCAAATAGTAAGGATCCACACCGATGCAATGGCCACCGACCATGCCCGGTCGGAATGGTAAGAAATTCCACTTCGTACCCGCAGCCTGCAACACAGCTTCCGTGTCGATGCCAACACGATCAAAAATCATCGCAAGTTCGTTAACCAATGCGATGTTCACGTCTCGTTGGGTGTTCTCGATCACCTTGGCGGCCTCTGCCACTTTGATCGACGTCGCGAGGTGAGTACCCGCGGTAATGATGCTGCCGTAAAGGTCATCAATAAACGTTGCCGCCTCGGGCGTCGAGCCAGATGTGACTTTCAGGATATCGGGCAGCCGATGTTCTTTGTCGCCAGGATTGATTCGTTCTGGGCTATAACCGACGAAAAAGTCCTCGTTCATTTTCAGTCCCGACTCACGCTCGAGAATCGGTACACAAAACTCCTCGGTCGCGCCGGGATACACCGTCGATTCATAGACGACGACATCACCACGTTTCAACACACCGCCAAGCGCCAGGCTCGCAAACTTCAAAGGCGACAGAATCGGCCGATGATTGGATCCGACCGGGGTCGGTACCGTGACGATGTAGACGTTGCAGTCGGCCACGCCCGACACATCATCGGTAAAGGCCAGATGCGTTGCCTCAGCAAGCAGCTCTGGCTCGACCTCAAGCGTCGAGTCTTGCCCTGACCGAAGCTCGGCAACGCGCTCTGATTTCACGTCAAAGCCGATCGTTGAATACTTCTTGCCAAATTCCACAGCGAGTGGCAGGCCGACATAGCCGAGGCCAACTACACCGATGCGCGCATCTTGCAGATTAATCAAGACGTTATCTCCCTAACTATCGCGTTCTCGCTGCGCGATTCTAGTCCTTTAAAACCAGCACTGCATTGACCTGCGTCACGCACCGGACTGTGCGCTGCTAGAGGATATACATCACCGCGATCAGACCGGTGATGCTCATTGTGATCGTGTAAGGCAATGCCATGACCACCATCCGGCCGTAAGAGAGCCGGATAAGCGGCGCCAACGCTGACGTCAACAGGAACAGGAATGCCGCCTGCCCGTTTGGTGTTGCAACACTCGGAATATTGGTACCGGTGTTGATTGCCACGATCAACGTGTCGAATTGGGCACGATCGATGATGCCATTGGCCAGCGCAGTCTCGACTTGCGCCGCGTAGACCGTCGCGACAAACACGTTGTCACTGATCATCGACAACACACCATTCGCTACATAGAACAACGTCGCTTGCACGCCGCCTTCGTATTGCAACAGGATGTCGGTGATGGGCTGGAACAAATGCTGTGACTCGATGACTGCCACGATGGCGAAAAACACAACCAGCAACGATGTGAACGGTAAGGCTTCCTCAAAGGCATGACCCAACTTGTGCTCGTCAATGATGCCGTTGAATGCAGTGGTCAATACGATCACACCAAGGCCGATGATGCCTGGCTCCGCCAAATGCAGTCCAAGCGCGACCACCAACAACAGCGCGACAACGCCCTGAATGATCAGCTTCATCGTGTCTTGCTTGGTCCGTTTTTCGGTGTTTTCGCGATCAAAATCGGCCAGGACTTCACGTACGCTGTCCGGCAACGTTGCGCCATAGCCGAATATTTTGGTTTTTTCGAGGAAGAGGCACGTGATCAAACCGACGACCAACACCGGCATCGACACCGGCGCCACCCGTAAGAAGAACTCAACGAACTCCCAGCCGGCAATCTTCGCGAGCAACAAGTTCTGTGGTTCGCCCACCAGTGTGGTCACACCGCCAAGCGCAGTGCCGACCGCGCCATGCATCATCAAGCTACGAAGATATGCGCGAAACTGCTCAAGATCTTCGCGACGCTCATCTTCCACCGAGCCGTCGTCGTTACGATCGTAGATATGGTCATCCATATTCGGCGATGACACGCACCGGTGATAAACGCCGTAAAAGCCGACCGCAACCGCAATGATCACGGCTGTGACGGTCAACGCGTCGAGAAAAGCACTGAGCACTGCCGCGGCAAAACTAAACAGAAAAGACAACAGCATCTTGGAGCGTACTTTCAGGATCAGCTTCGTGAACACGAACAGCAACATGTCCTTCATGAAGTAAATACCGGCCACCATGAACATCAAAAGGATGATCACGGGCAGATTTTTTTCCACTTCGTGATAGACCAGATGCGGATCGGTCAAACCGATAATCAACGCCTCAATTGCCAGCAAACCGCCCGGCTGAAGCGGGTAGCACTTCAACGCCATTGCCAGCGTAAAAATGAACTCGAGGATCAGGACCCAGCCGACCACAAACGGATCGACGACCGCCATCAGGATTGGGTTCAGTATCAAGAATGCGATGATTGTTTGTTTGTACCAGCCCGGTGCCTGTCCCAGAAAATTGGCACGAAATGCTTGGGAAAACGTGTGAACCATATCCGTCTCTCTTTGCTCGATATTATGTCTAGTAAAGGGCCAACTAGCGGCGGTTATTGTAAAGCAATAGCGACGACCGAACTCAAATATTTAGTGTGACGCATCAATGCTATCGAATTGCTGCCAGATCACCTTGTCTTCGCCCGCATTGGCCGCCACGCGCGCCATCAAATTTGCATGTGCGGCGCACTCCTCGGCGGTCGGTTGGACCAACAATCCGTTGGAGGCCACCCGCGCATCAATGACGTTCTTTTCAGCGTCTTCGGCCCCGACCTCTTCCGCAGCGTCCAGCGCTAAGCTGTCCTGACCGCCGGTCATGAGCAGATAAACGTCACCGAGCAGCCGGGCATCGAGCAGCGCCCCGTGTAAGTCACGGCCTGAATTGTCGACTTGGTAACGCTTACATAGCGCATCCAGATTGTTGCGCTGTCCCGGATGCATCTCACGCGCTGTCTGGAGACTGTCGGTGACTTTACAAATATCCCGTAGCTGGCGTCTCTTGTGCTGCATACGGGTCAGTTCGTGCTCGATAAACCCGACGTCGAAGGGCGCATTGTGAATCACGAGTTCAGCACCCACGATGAACTTAAGAAATTCATCGGCAATTTCAGGGAATCGAGGCTTGTCAGCAAGGTCCTCATTGCGAATACCATGCACGGCTATTGCGCCATCATCGATCTGGCGATCTGGATTGATGTATTGATGCCACGTCTTGCCGGTAACACGACGATTGATGACCTCAACGCAGCCGATTTCAATAATCCGGTGATCCGCTGCGGGGTCTAGGCCCGTCGTCTCGGTGTCGAGCACAATCATTCTCGCATCTGGGGTCGTCACTACTTTTTCGCCTCTTTTTCCAAGGCGCTCTCAAGCCCCTCATTTGCCAGCTGGTCTGCGAGTTCATTGCCAGGGTCTCCGGCATGACCTTTCACCCAGTGCCACCGCACATCGTGCGCCGCTGCGAGCACATCAAGACGTTGCCAAAGATCCACATTCTTCACGGGCTTCTTGGACGCTGTGCGCCAACCGCGCTGTTTCCAATTGGCCAGCCATTTAGTGATGCCATCGCGCACGTAGACAGAATCTGTATAGAGATCCACGCTGCAACGTCGCTTGAGTGACGCCAACGCCTCAATCGCAGCCGTCAACTCCATGCGATTGTTGGTCGTCTCCGGCTCCCCACCCCTTAAATCCTTGCTGCTGCCGTTGTAGCTGAGCGTGGCACCCCAACCGCCGGGTCCGGGATTCCCGCGGCACGCGCCATCCGTATAGATCGTCACTGCTTTGCTCAACGTCGTCTACCTGTCAGTCATCCTTGACGACAGATTTTACCGCATCACGCATCGACGGTTTGGCAAGTCCGCTAACGACTCGAGCGCGACTGCGCCAGCTTGGCCGAATCGGCGTAATGGTCGCGACGCGCTTACGTGCCTGCATCCAGTAGCACGCGGCGAGTTCCGGCCACCAGCGACGACCAAAGCGTTCCCAGTTCACACCGGTCAAGTTCAATTTCTTACTAACGGGCAACCGAAACAAGAAACGCTTGTGGTCCTGAACCCGCAAGTCCAGCAGCTGCATCCAGTCGTCCAGTTTGCGGTCGCCGATGACCTGTTGGATCCCGGGCGGGAACTTCCCTTTCGACAGCCAACGACGCAATCCCCAAAAACCGACAGGCTTAAAACCCAGAATCATCAGGTGACCCTCAGAGCGCAAGACCCGATGCGCCTCACGAAGGATATCGTGTGGCCGTGATGACAACTCCAGCGTGTGTGGCAGCAAAATTGCGTCCACAGAGTCATTGGCGAAAGGTAGACGCGCAAAATCGGCGACCACCTGACCAGGTTGCCCACGACTGTAAACAGTCACGCTGTGTTGTGTACGCGAGTGACTAATCAGACCGTCGTCGGGGCCCCAGCGTCCAATTTGCAGCAAATGCTCACCGAAGACACCGTCCAACGCTTCGTCAATAACGCGCTGTTCAGCAGCCAGCAACTCTTGGCCGATAGTGGAACCAAGCCACGCCTGACCGGTCTCAGAACCCTTTGTATCTGTCACCGCTCACTCAACCTTTGCGGGTTTTTACCGCAGTATTTTGAATGCACCGCCTTTAAAGGTACGATCAAGGTATGCCAAACACAATCATTATTCGCGGCAGTGCTGCCGCGCTAGGCGCCGTTTTGCTGTCGACCGCAGTATTCGCTCAGGAACAACGCCAGAGCTTTGACGAACCGCGCTATAGCAGTCACGAACAGATTGCGACGGGAACCACTCCATCGGCGTTCCTGTTGCGCGGCACAGCCAGTTGGCACAGTGAGTTCGTGGCTGGCACCTTGGCGACAGACGATCATTCGACCAACACCGACGTTGATCTATTGGAACGCATGCGACGGGGATTCAAGCTACCGCCCGATAGCCATAGCCGAACCCAAGCTCAGTTGCGCTGGTACAGCCGCCACCCGGAATATCTCAATCGTGTCGTCAACCGCGCCGCACCCTATTGGCACCACATCATCGAGCAAATTGAAGCGCGGGATGTACCGCTAGAAATTGCGTTGCTCCCGATCGTCGAGAGCGCGTTTGACCCATTCGCGTACTCACACGGTCGTGCGGCGGGTCTGTGGCAATTCATCCCGGGCACCGGTCGCCGATTCGGTCTACGCCAAGATTGGTGGTATGACGGCCGACGAGACGTGATCGAATCCACGCGCGCGGCATTAGACTACCTTCAATATCTGGCCGCTCGCTACGACGGTGACTGGGAACTCGCGGTTGCCGCTTACAACTCCGGCGAAGGTACTGTCGACCGTGCCATCCGCCGAAATCGCAAAGCCGGAAAACCCACTGATTTTTGGTCACTCCGATTACCCAAGGAAACGTCGAGCTATGTCCCGAAGTTGCTGGCACTGGCCGATATATTCGCGAATCCGAGTCATCACGGTCTGACGTTGCCAACACTCGAGAACAAGCCGGCGATTGCGACGGTCGAGACCGGGGGGCAAATCGATCTCGCACTCGCCGCGGGGCTTGCCGGTGTCGATGTCGATACGCTCTACCAATACAATCCCGCGTACAATCAGTGGGCGACGTCACCCGACGGCCCTCACAAGCTCGTGGTCCCGATCGCCGCTGCCGCAGCGCTACAACAAGGGCTCGACGCGCTACCCGCGAATGAGCGAATGCGCTGGACGCGGCATCGTGTCCAATCGGGACAAACGCTCTCGCACATTGCGGACCGCTACAACATCACTCAAGCGGCCATTCGCGATTCGAACAATCTCAACGGCACGATGATACGAGCCGGTCAGTATCTGATGATCCCAACAGCCGTGCGACCGCTATCCGAATACAGTCAGAGCGCCGACGCCAGACTACAGCGCAAGCAGCAGCGGCCACGTGGCGACACCAAAATCGAACATACTGTTCGAAGCGGCGAGAGTCTCTGGGTCATCGCGAAACGATATGGCGTCAACACGCGCAAACTTGCCGCATGGAACGGTCTTGCGCCAGGAGATACATTGAGTGTCGGGCGCTCACTGGTTATCTGGAAGAATGGCGCGAGCGGCACCGCCACGTCACCCACAAGCACCAGCAGTGCGAGAACCCGTACCGTGAGATATACCGTTCGGCAAGGCGACTCACTCTCACTGATCGCCGCACGATTTCGGGTACGGATCGGCGATATCACTCGCTGGAACAATCTCGATCGCAACCGGATTTTGCGCCCTGGCCAAAAACTGAAGCTCATCGTGGACGTCACGCGACAATCCAGCTAGCGACGCAGAGGACAACCCTACGCCCGCAGCTCGGCCGTAGCCGGCTGCGCACCGCTCTCACATCTCGGCGCAATTCGGTAAACTACCGGGATTGAGATGTTAGCGGAGTGACGACTATGGGGTTCATGAGCGGAAAGCGTGCGTTGATTGTCGGTCTCGCAAGCAATCGATCGATTGCTTACGGTATCGCTTCAGCCATGTCGCGTGAAGGCGCAGAACTCGCCTTCACCTATCAGAATGACAAGCTGAAAGACCGGGTCGCCAAAATGGCTGCCGAGTTCGGTTCCGACATCGTGTTGCCGTTGGACGTCGCACACGACCATGAAATCGATGCTGCGTTTGCCGCACTGGGTGAACAATGGGATGGTTTGGATATCGTCGTGCATTCCGTAGGCTTCGCGCCTCGCGAGCAATTGGCCGGCGGCTACGTCGAGTGCGTCACTCGTGAAGGTTTCCAGATTGCCCACGATATCTCGAGCTACTCATTCGCTGCGCTCGCGAAAGCGGCGCTACCGATGATGGAAGGAAGAGATGGTGCTCTCTTGACATTGAGCTATCTCGGCGCCGTGCGCGCGATTCCAAACTACAATGTCATGGGTCTCGCCAAAGCCAGCCTAGAGGCGAACGTCAGGTTTTTAGCCGCGGATTTAGGCGAGAAAGGTATCCGGGTCAATGGCATTTCCGCGGGACCGATCAAGACGCTCGCCGCATCCGGTGTCGGCGGCATTCGCAAGATGCTGACCCATGCCGCAGAGGTCTCGCCGCTCAAGAAGAACATCACAGCAATGGATGTGGGCAACACGGCAGCGTTTCTCTGTTCCGACCTCGCCGGCGGCATTACCGGCGAAATCGTATATGTCGACGGCGGTTACAGCACGGTGGGTATGTCGCTGGATTAATAACCAACCCGCAACGGGCGATCGAATAAGAGGGTCGTCCGTTGTGTCGCTGTCGAAACGCTAACGGCGGCCCCGTGCTTCCGTCGAGGGTCGACGTGCGGTCACCCCGCCACTTTGGTCTCTTCGCCTTCCAAACGCGCGACGATCGTCGCGCAACACGCGTCTCCAAAGATATTCACCGACGTGCGTGCCATATCGAGTACGCGGTCAAAGACCAGCAAAACGCCGATCGCCTCAACCGGCAAACCAATCGACGATAGGATAATGGCAATGGCGACCAACGATGCGGACGGCACGCCGGCAACGCCGATCGATGTCAACAGCGCGATAACCACGATAGAGAACTGCACCCCAAACGTAAGCTCTAGCCCATAAGCCTGCGCCAGGAACATGGCAGCCGTGCATTCGTACAAGGCAGTGCCGTTCATATTGACCGTGGCCCCGAGCGGCAACACAAAACTCGACACTTTCCGCGATACGCCAACATCGTTTTCGACGCACTCCATGGTGACAGGCAGTGTCGCCGACGAGGAAGACGTCGAGAATGCCGTCAACATCGCCGGACTCATGGCCCCGAGGACCTTAATCGGGTTGACGCGGCCGATCAGTTTCAAAAGGATCGGCAGTGTGACAAAGGTATGCGCTGCGAGCGCAGCAATAACCACCAACGAAAACACAAAGAGCTGGCGTGCGGCCTCAAAGCCCGTCTGTGCAACCGTCTCTGCGACCAAACCGAAAACACCGATCGGTGCCACCATCATGACGAGATCGGTGATTTGCATCATGACTTTGAACACGCCATCCCAGAATCGTAACAGCGTGTCGTGCAGATCGCCCTCGAGCCGTGTCATGCAGAACCCGAATAACATCGCGAAGAAAATCAGCCCGAGCATCTGACCATTGGCCGCGGCGGAGACAATATTCTCCGGAACCATGCGCAGGAAGATCTCAATCACATCCCCGACGCCTTTTCCTGCCACACGGTCTGCGACGACACTAACGTCCTCCGTCAACGCGAGTTTTTCACCAATCGGTTCACCGTTCTCATAGCCAGGCTGTACGAGATTGATCAACAACAGACCGACGAGAATCGCGAGCAGCGTCGTCGTCGCATAAAAAAGAATAGTCTTGCCCCCGAGTCGACCAAGACTGCTGGAACCACCGATACCTGCGACGCCGACAATAATCGACGACGTGATCAGCGGAACAATCAGCATCTTTAAGGCTTGCAGAAACAGCTTGCCGATGAAGTCAAAGACTGCGACGAATGGCACACCAAACAAAACGCCATCGGCGCTGCCAAACGACTGTACGACACCACCGACTATCGCTGCCAGAATGATCGCGATGAGAATCTGCCAGTGCAGCGCCAATTTTTTCATCGCGATCTCCCCATGTCGACGATGCGGTTAGAAAGACGCTCGAGCGTCCTACAACACTTATAAGCCTTGAGCGTTCTCCAGAAGATCACCCATTTGCACATCCGCGTCATCGCGCAAAGCGGAACGAATAGCGATCACTTGCGATGTGCCAATTTGGCTCGCGAGTTGACGACGTCCAGCGTCGATCTGCGCTTGCGGCAAGTCAGGCACTGAGCCCGGCCGAACATCGCTGACACGATAAATGATGTAGCCCACACCAGGCGCTGAAACACTGCCGACCTGCGGAGCCCCCGGCGAAGGACGTGGCGCATCGAACACGGCCGCTGCGAGTGCCGCCGGCGCCGTCACGTCTCGTCGATCGATAAACCGTTTTTCCGCCAACTCGGCGCCACTGTTTAACACCAGCGCCTCGAAGTCGACGTTCGGCGCCGTTCGAAGCGCGCCAGCGAGCTGCGCACCACGCTCGTTTGCAATCTCTTCCGCCGCCGTTTCGGTCAGGCGCTCTCGAATTTCATCCGAAACGTCTGCCAAAGGCTGGCGTCCCTCGGGCTTTCTCGCGACCACTCTCGCGACCACCGTTCTATCCCCCGACAGCTCGACGGGCTCGGAAACCGCGCCCTCGCCAATCGCGTCCTCACCAAACAGCGCATTCACCAGCGCTTCTTCGCGACCAAACGGTAGCACGCTGCTTGGCGTGAAGGCTTCAACACGATTAACGGTTGCACCGAGAGAGGTCGCAATCTGTTCAAGACCAGCCTGTTCGAAGAACTGATCGGTCAACGTGTCTTTCAACGCCTCAAGCTCAGGTCCAACGCGCTCGCTGTAGTATTGCTCGGTAACATCCTCTTGCACCGCTTCGAACTCAGGCGGCGTGCCAGCCCGAATCTCGTCCAAGCGCAAAATGTGTAGACCAAATGAACTCTCAACGACGTCACTGATATCGCCCGGTTGCATCGCAAACAGTGCGTCGCTCACCGGTCCCACAAATACATCTTCTGTCACGAATCCGAGATCGCCGCCGTTGCGGGCACTCGCACCATCGATCGAGTTCTCAGCAGCAATTTCTTCGAAAGACTCACCGCCGCGAATACGCTCGAGCAACGACGCTGCTAATTCCGCGTCACCGCTGTCAAGCAGCACGTGCCGTGCACGGCGCTGCTCTTCGCCCGTGTACTGAGATCGAACCGTTTGGTAATAATCCCGAATCGTGGTCTCGTCCACTGTAATGCCCGCACGAGCAAGGTTCTCATCAAGCAGAACGTAATCCAGCGTCAATTCTTCTTCGGTCACGAATCGATCGGGATTGGCTTCATACCAAACGGCAATCTCGTCCTCCGAGACAGTGACGCCTTCAAGGTAAGACGCCGCTTTCACGGTCGCGAATTCAACCTCGCGCTGCTGCCCGCTGAGCTCAATTCTCTTACGAAACTCTTCCGGCGTAATGAACGCCGAGTCGATCAGCGTTTGCTGAAACTGTCCGACCATCATTGAGCGGCGACGATCTTGCTCGTAACCGAGCACGCTCAACTGATTACTCGCGAGCAACTGGTCATAGAGCTCGCGATCGAACTTGCCGTCGGTTTGGAAAGAAGGATCTTCCAGAATGGCTTGTCGCACGGCATCGTCCGAGACCGCGAAGCCCTCTTCAATGAGATGCCTACGAAGTACTGTGTCGTCAATAACGGCTTCCACAGCGGCTGCGCGCAGTTGATTGAGAAATGATTCAGGCAACTCAGCATCGCCGTACTGACGCAATTGATTGATAAACGCATTGTTGACGTCACGAAGCGACACTTCGTCCCCGTCCACCTTGGCGACGAATTGTTTAGGCGTCAATGTGTAATTCAGTCCGGTCCCTGCCAAAAGGATCAGAATGGCAGCAAGAAAAACCTTGCCTCCAGTACCAACAGATTTTTCGCGGATATCCTGCAGCATTTCTTACGTTTGACCTTTGCTTGTTTCAGGCCAGCAACTCGCGTCACTGACTCATAAAAAAAGCCGCCTGTCGGAACAGGCGGCTTTCGTTCATTGGCGGAGTG
>JBCAZE010000248.1:0-3412 GCA_039700805.1 Pseudomonadota bacterium
TTGTTTTGAAGCGTTATTGGTCATGGCAAATATAGGTTTGACTGTGACGACGAATAGCCGACGCGCGATTATAGCGAGTCCGCGATTGATTTCCGATGAGCATTTCCCAGTATTGAATAGCCGATATGCACCATCTCGGTGCGAGTTATGATCGCTTTGCACTCTTATAGTGCGTATCCGCCAACGCCAAAAACAGTTTTCTATTATTTTTCATACAGTTAAATGCTCTTTGATCATGGCATACATTGTGCACTAATATGGTGAAAGCTGGGGGGTAATCATTTCCGGCTCAAATTCGCTGCTCGGCACACTGCCGTGCAGCCTTATTTTTGATCAAAAAACTTGGAGGACGCTTAATGAGCAGCGCGGATGTCATGAAATTATTAAAGGAAAGCGACGCGAAGTTTGTCGATTTCCGCTTTACCGATACCAAGGGTAAAGAACAGCACGTTACCGTGCCTGCACATACGATCGACGACGACGTATTCGAAGAAGGCAAGATGTTCGATGGTTCTTCGATCGCTGGTTGGAAAGGTATTAATGAGTCAGACATGATCCTGATGCCGGACACGAGCTCTGCTGTTCTCGATGTTTTCTCCGAGCAAGCGACGGTCAATCTTCGCTGTGATGTTATCGAGCCGGCGACGATGCAAGGCTACACACGCGATCCACGCTCCCTCGCGAAGCGCGCCGAGGATTATTTGAAGTCGACGGGTATCGCGGATACCGCGTACTTCGGACCCGAGAACGAGTTCTTTGTTTTCGACGACGTCCGATATGGCGATTCGATCAACGAAGCGTTCTACAAGATCAATTCTGTAGAAGGTTGTTGGAACTCAGGCGCCGAAATGGAAGGCGGCAACTACGCACACCGTCCTGGGATGAAAGGCGGCTACTTCCCAGTACCACCGGTAGACTCACTCCATGATCTTCGCTCGGAAATGTGCTTGGCGCTGGAGGCTATGGGCGTTGAAACCGAAGTGCATCACCACGAAGTTGCGACGGCTGGGCAATGCGAGATCGGTGCAAAATTCAACACGTTGACGAAAAAAGCCGACGAAGTTCAGATTCTGAAATACGTTGTCCAGAATGTCGCTCACAGCTACGGCAAGACAGCCACATTCATGCCGAAGCCTCTCGTCGGCGACAACGGCAACGGTATGCACGTTCACCAATCACTGTCGAAAGACGGCAAGAACCTGTTCACAGGCGACGGCTATGGTGGACTCTCTGAGACTGCGCTGTACTACATCGGCGGTATCATCAAGCACGCTAAGGCGATCAACGCTTTCTCTAATCCGGCGACCAACAGCTACAAGCGTTTGGTACCTGGCTTCGAAGCACCGACGATTCTTGCGTACTCTGCGCGCAACCGTTCAGCGTCAATCCGTATTCCTTTCATCTCAAATCCGAAAGGGCGCCGTATTGAAGTACGCTTCGGTGACTCGATGGCTAACCCATACTTCTGCTTCGCAGCGATGCTGATGGCGGGTCTCGACGGCATCAAGAACAAGATTCATCCTGGCGATGCTGCAGATAAAGATCTCTACGATCTGCCACCAGAAGAAGAAGCGAAACTTGATCATGTAGCCTTCTCTCTAGAGGAAGCACTGAATGCGTTGAAAGCCGATCATGAGTTTTTGATTGCTGGCGATGTCTTCACCACAGATCTCATCGAAGGTTATCTCGATCTTAAGATGGAAGAAGTCACACGTTTGCGTATGACCACACATCCGATCGAATTCGATATGTACTACAGCCTGTAAGGTTCGCCGCCAGCACCTGTTCTGTGACACAGGTGCTGGCGGTCTTAGGTTGAGCGCGCTATGCTAATCCCATGCGAATCATTGCTTTACTCAGCGGACTCCTGCTTTTTGCTGCACTCGCCAGTGCGCAGCAAGTCTACCGCTGGGTTGATGAAAATGGCGTGGTTCACTACTCCGATCAGCCACCAGCCGACCAGTCTGAGGCAGACCTCGTCGATGTTGACGGCGGGTCGTCGTTCACAGCGCCAACCCCGGCGCCGCCGGTACGGCGTCCGCAACGCACCACACCTAACAACGGTGGGATCGATGTTCAGCTGCCTGACGACGATCAAGGCCAGATTTACGAACAAGTCATCATCGAATCGCCTGAGAGTCAGCAAGTCCTATGGAACATAGCGACGCGACTTCCGGTTCGGGTCAACGTCGAACCGGCGCTGGCACTGGGCGACCAGATTCAATGGAAACTGGACGGGCAGGCGATCGGCAGTCCGCAAACACTGAACCAAACAGTACTCACACCCGTGTACCGGGGCGAACACAGATTGGAAGCGGAGATCATCGGCGAGGACGGCGAAGTGAAGTTTCGGAGTCCAGCAACAGTGTTTTACGTACAGCAGACGACCATCAACTAGTCTCTTCGTTCGCCGACGACCCTTTCATCGATGTGTTGACGACAGCGGTCGTCGTTCTCGATGCCAACCGAACTGTCATCACGATGAATGCCGCGGCAGAAGATCTGTTTCAGATTGGTCGCGATCGAATCGCGGGCAAATCCCTGCAACGGTATTTTCACGAGCCGGAGTCGTTTCACGATCTGTTAACTCGGTCACAGCAGCAGCGCGATCGATTTGCAGAGGAATTGCCGCTGCGACGCCTAGACCTTAACGATGCGCCGATTCTTTTAGACTGTCGCGCCTCGTTCCTCGATGATCGCGATCGGCTCATGGTCGAGTTTGTCGATGTCACGTCGCGTCGCCGCATCAACCGCCAGGAACGTTTGCGTACACAACGCGAAATCGCACGCAAGATGACACGCCAAATGGCGCACGAGATCAAGAATCCATTGGGTGGCTTGCGCGGCGCCGCGCAACTGCTGCAAAGACAGCTCGATGATCCCGCGTATGATCCTTACACCAACATCATCATTGATGAAGCTGATCGATTGGCAGCGTTAGTCGATTCCTTGCTGGGGCCGGGTGGCGGTGGTCAACGCCAACAAGTGAACGTTCACGACGTTATCGAACACGTGATCAAGATCGTCGCTACTGACGCCACGACCAATATTGCATGGACGAGAGACTACGACCCAAGCTTGCCGTTATTGCATCTCGATCGGGACCAAATTGTGCAGGCGGTCATGAATATTGTGCGCAATGCCGTTGCTGCTGCGGGTAGCGAAGGCCCGCATGGGCAGGTGACGATTCGGACCCGGGCACGCACCAACGATACGATCGGTGGTCGCCAAACACGCTTGGTGGTGGTTATCGAAATTATCGATAACGGCCCGGGCATCGATCCTGCTATCCGCGATTCCATTTTCTACCCGCTAGTGACCAGCAAAGCTGATGGCACTGGTATCGGGCTTTCAATCTCACAGGAGCTGATCAACCGACATGACGGTCTCATTGAATTCGAATCCGAGGTCG
>JBCAZE010000075.1:0-14371 GCA_039700805.1 Pseudomonadota bacterium
GGCTTTGATCGAAGCGGGGCGCACACGGGGCCCTCGACCTACCATTATCACCTTGAACCTAAATTGATTAGCAACGATGACACCGAATTGGTCGGTATCATGGCCGATGGCTTCTTTCTGTATGGTCGTCGGGACTATGTGGACGGACAGTATCCAACCGACCTCGATGAGTCGGGTGGCCACATTGGTTTCACGCCACACACGGGCACGGCGCCTGGCGATGAGGTGTATCACTACCACATCATGAATGATCTTTATCTTGGCGCTTACTACCTGTTGTTCCCAGGAAACTACCAGGGCACGCCAAGCAACATCGGCACTTAACGATGGAGAGCATCTACAGCCGTTTAGGAAAATGGGTCGTGCCGACGCTTGTTGTCACAACGGTCATCATCGTCGTTGCTGTCGCTACGTCCAACGCCAGCATTGCCGCCTGGGTGCACGATAATGGTGCTAGCAAGAGTAAACGTGTCGATGCCTCTCTTGTGCACATCAATCAGCGCACAGGACTTCGAGAATTCGACGGTCAGGTTTTTACAGGATTCGCCATGCGCTACTTCGCGGACGGCACAGTTGCAAGCGAAGAGCCGTTTGTCGATGGACGACGTCACGGTGCACTTCGACGGTGGTTTCCTGACGGCGAGTTGGCCTTCGATTCGCCGTATGAAGCGGGAAAGCGCCAAGGTGTTACGACCAGCTGGTGGCTAAACGGGAACTTAAGATCACGTACACGCTATGTGAACGATCAACCCGACGGCGTGGTGTGGCACTGGTACCGGAGCGGTGCAAAGTTCAAACGTTTCCAATTTCGAGCGGGGCAGCCGGTCGGGCTGCAGCAGGGCTGGCGGCAAAACGGGACCCTGTTTAGCAATTTCGAATACCGTAACGGACGAACCTACGGAATGCGTAACGCCAATCTTTGTTTGGAACTAGAGGACGAAGCTTATGTTGATCCAACTGAGACATAGTGTATTCATATTCTTTGCGTTGTTTGCGAGCGTCTCGAAGGCTGACTCTTTGCCCTATTATGATTCGGCAGAGTTCACGCCAAAGTGGCTTGATGCCGACGATCCAGCCATCGATGATCTACATCGCATCGCGCCGTTTACGCTAACCGACCAACGAGGGCACGTGGTCAGTAGCGAAACAACCGACGGACGTATCTACGTTGCGAGTTTTTTCTTTAGTTCGTGTCCCGGCATTTGCCCAACACTTCGTTCCAAACTCTCACGGGTTCAAGAGGAATTCTTGAGTGATGATCGAGTGAAAATTTTGTCTCACTCCATTCGCCCTACATCCGATACCGTTGAGGTCTTAAACCAATACGCTGCGTCGAATCGTGTCACGAGCCCTAATTGGCATCTTTTGACAGGTTCTCAGGATGCGATCTACCAATTGGCAAAAGGCTCATATTTCGCGAGCGAGGACTTTGGTGAAGCGTCGAGTCTCGATGAGTTCCTACATACGGAAAACCTCTTGTTGATCGATCAACATCGCAGAATACGCGGTGTCTACAACGGGCTCAGCGACGCATCTGTCAGCTACTTATTGAAAGACATTGCCGAGCTGCTCGATACAGAGGCAACGCCTATGACGACGTCGACGTCAGCGGCGCAGCCCTGTCATTAGCAATAACGGCGGACCGATAGCATCTCGAGGGAGTGAAAGACGTTCTTCTTCGTACGTGACTTATATCGCCGCGTGGGATGGCGCATTCATGATGCCCACTAGCAGCGCATAGATGTCCGACAGGTGCGACGCACCGTTGATCCGACGAAAGTCACTGCGCTCAAGGCCGGTCGGCGTAAACGAGTCATGCCATGCAGAATCGATTTCCACGATTGGGACGAGCGGGGCGTCGCCAAATTGATCGGCCGTGATATCCACAATCAGATCGCCACGGCTCAACCAATGGTGCGTGACCCATTCACTGTCGCTATCGGAAGGTCGGCAGCCCGCGACCAAATCGAATCCGTCGATACTATGGTCGACAAACCACGCACCGAGCATGAGGGACGCGCTGATGGCGCATCCTTTCGGAAACTGAGCGATGGCACTAGATGTCGAATCTTTGCAGATGAGTTCCAGCGCATGACGCATTTCCAAAGCGCGCGCGGCGACGTAGCGAGCGGATTTAGTCCCGACCATGGTTGCTTCCTTGCGTTGTGAGGAATGGCCGACGCAATACCGCGCCGGCCGACCGCGTTACCAAGCGATTGGGCGTACGATAAACGATGCTGAGCACCCAGCGTCATCTCGTAACAATTGTTGACAGGTCGCCGTCGGCGCTTACGAATAGACCGCGGGGTGAGGGCGGCGTTACCGATTGCGGCCAACTGTCGGGCCTTCGGATCTGCGCATTGCATCGCTGTTTTTTGTATAGATACCGAGCTAAGCTAGCGTCACCATCTGCAGGAGAACGCCATGAATACCAGCTATCGTAAACGACTCGCTACGATGATCGTTTTGGGGATTTTGATTGGCTGTTCGCAACCGACCGCAGAGACCGTCAGCAATGAGACGACCACAGAGGCTTCTGAGTCTTCAGCCGTGACATTAGGCGACGGGGCCCAGAATTGGATTAAAATGGACGCCCTTACAAGAGACGGCTCGATCTTGACCATCCCGGAGGTGTTGATCGCCAATAATGGCTGGTTGGTCATCCATCGCTTTAAAGACGGGAAGCCTTACGGCAAGGATTATCTTGCGGCGAGCTATGTCTCGGCTGGCACAAACCTGGATGTACAAATTGAATTGCCGGAAGAACCTGCCATCGGCACACCGATGCTGATCATGTTGCATTCCGACGTGAATGAGAACCGTCAGTTCGATTTTGTGTTTGTCGATGATACGCACGTCCTCGATAAGGCAGTGTTCGAAGGCAACACGATGGTTGCACGTATCTTCAAGACGCCGTGAATTTGCGTTTTGGAAGCTGTGAACGTCTGAGAATGGACCTTGATGGGGAACAGCGCTGATAGTGATATTCAGACCCATATACACGATTTAACATAATATGTATTATGCGAAGTATTAGTAGCATGGGCTTCAGCACGGTAAAGCCATCCAAAACTGCCGAACTTACCTATCCATGTGGCCTGTGAAGTAATTCTGAGAACAAAACGCCGTTAGTGCTTTGATCTTGAAGCAAATCTGAGAACAGTCGTTTTGTCATGAAGCAAATTTGAGAACACAGTTCGTTCTATTGCGGACTCAGCAGTGTTTCCTAGCTGTAGTTCGTTCAAGCTGGAGTTCATGGTATGAGCATATAGCATTACTTCTGACTTGCGATTTGCTAACGGGATCAAGGTCGGCTGCGTCTAGAGTTACCCCCTCCAAGTCTACCGCCGTAAATTGCCATTGGTGTTTTTCAACGCCCCAATCACCTCGGCGACACGCTTCGCTTGAGTCGGCGCAGTCTTTGCGTTCGATACGTGAAACGCGAGCGCACGCCTCTTCCCTGCTGTAAGACTATCCCAGACCTGCTTTGCAGGTGACAAGCTATCAATCGCACGAGCGAGTGCATCTGGGACGTCGACGTGATTCTGATCCGCGATCCGAAACCGAACGGATACCGTATCCCCAAGCGAAAGCGATGCGCCCTTCATAACTTCGGGTGACACAATCAAGTACCGTCTGCCATCTCCGGTTGGCATAAACGCATTGGCAATGGGGATGTCCGCTATTTCGCCATCAACCCGCAAACGTGGATACTGACCAAACGGTAACTCACCTTCGAGAGTTGCTGGCATAAAAACGACTCGATACCAAACCTTACGAGTCTTGCCGACACCAAACTCTGAGATGACAGCATCGAACTCGTGCGTGAAATAGCTATCCAACGGCTTCATTCACATCAATGAGCCTAGGCCGCACGTTGCTGCGCAGGTTCACCGGTATAGGTCTGATGGGGCGGCTCGCAAAAACGTTTCAAACCATCTAGGTCTTTACGGTGCATCTCCCGAGTCCATTTCACCACACCGAAAATCCGGAGCAGAACATGGAACGGCAGTGAAATGTCATTCGTGAACTCGAGGATAACTTTCGTCTGGCGCTCATCGATCGGCACTAGGTGGAACGCTAACGTAGGTACATGCGGTGGCCCCTTGCTCTCAAGCTTGAACGCTACACGTCGCAAGGCTACAAGCTCAGTCACTTCTTGATAACCGAACCGCCGCCCTTTCTTATCGAAGAACACGGTTTGTGCTCCGACCTCGCCATCCGCTTGTTCGACCACGCACGTCGAGTCAGTTGAACTCGGCCAAGCCGACCACTGCATTAGCGATGACTGAAAGCGAATTGCATCATAGACCGAAGTCACGGGGGCGTTGACGGTCTCAGACTCGATGTACTCAACGACCCGCGGTGTTGCAATCAACGCGACTACCAGACCACTCACTACTCCGAACAGACCGACGTATATCCACAGCATCGACTTTTCTCCATAAAGCTCGCGGTGATTTTGCTTGATAATCAAGCTATTTGTCAATCAAGAAATAATCAACAATAATCTGCCGATGAAAAAGACACCGAAGGCGCCACCGGCGCCATTTGACGAACATGGCTTCATCGCTGCATGTCGGCACCTTCATTCTTCAATCGACGCTCTCGATGCTCACGTCGCGAGATCTGTCGGTATTTCTAGAAACGATCTTCGTTGCCTGAATCTATTGGAGCGAGACCCAATGTCGCCCTCGTCGATAGCCCGGGCGCTGGAACTTACGACTGGGAGCGTGACGACTCTGCTAGACCGGCTAGAGGAACTTGGCCTAGTCGAGCGTCGGCCCGCACCAAATGATCGTCGAAGCCTGCTTATTCACCTGACCGAGCGCAGCTTCGTGAATATTGGACCGATTTATCGCGGGTTCGCGGAAGAGTTGATTCAGTTCAGCGAATCTCTTCCAAAGAAGGACAGAAAGCTCATTGTCGCCGCGTTCACAAAAGTGGCGGATCTTTGCAAAGCACGGGTTCAGCGTTCGGCAGCTCATACATGATGAACTTGCCAAAACCGACTCAAATTTGCTTCAAGTGTTCTCAAATTCGGGGTGGGCAACTACTAATGACGGTTCGCCGCTAACATCTTCTAAAGCACCTTTGCCAACGCGAGCACTAAATCAATTGCTTACGACAAAAATACGTTCTCAGAATTACTTCACAGGCCACCAACGCACCAATTTCCGGACAAGTCTACGTGCATTATCAGTGAACTAAGCCGTTACCCCCCGCAGCCGCCGCAACCACCGCAGCCACCACAACCGCCACAACCACTACCACCACCGCCGCCTTTTCGGTTGTTGCTTCCGTTGCGCATCGAATACGCAATCAAACCGATAATCAGGAATGGTAAAGCACTGAGGAAGAGCCCAAGCAGAACACCGACGACCTTGGATTCTTCTTCGGCTGCCGCATTCGCGCCGATTAGTATTAGCGCAAGCGCTGAGAAACCGGCGTAAACGTCACGCTTTCGCAGTAGAAACGACTCCGCGAGATTGACCCGCATAAATGAGGTGACATTCTTAAATCGTCGCCGGGCGATCGGCCAGACATCGGTTGGTGGCGCTTCTCCAAATTCTTGGTGGTACAGATCCAACGTCCGTTGATACCAATCCTTGAACTTTGTGGTCTCCGCGTTACCACCGCGTGTGGGCCCATGATGAAACGGCTGTTCCAGTGTCTGCTCACAGAGGTCTTCCCAATAGGATCGTGTGTATACGAGATGCAAATGCCACACCTGATCGACCTCATCGCTTGGTGTCAGTGGTTCTTTGCTAACGACCGCAAGATAAACGAATCGCAGATACTCTCGATAGGCCGACTTGGCGAACGCATCAGACCAGTTGTTGTCGCGGGCCAGTCGCTTTGTAAACGAAAGCGGTGCGGTCCCATCATCGACCTCGAAGCGTTCTAGACGACGCCACAGCTCCGGGTTTTGCATTCCCTTCTCCCCTATTTCCGTTTCATTCTCGAACACTACACCAACTCATCGCTTTGCTGGTATCGAGTGTCTAATACATGAATTAAGTCTATGATGATCGGATACTCAAGGTTTGAGTTGATCAGTAAACACTTCCGAGATTGATGAACATGATTACCTGTTATTTGCGTTACCAAATCGACGCAGACAAGTTGGCAGATTTCGAGCATTACGCGAAGCTATGGATTCCGCTTGTAGAGAAATTTGGCGGTCAGCATCACGGTTATTTCCTGCCAAAGGAGAGCGCCAGCGATCTTGCCGTCGCGTTGTTCACCTTTCCGTCGTTGGCCGAGTATGAAACGTATCGGGTGGCCTCAGAGAGTGACGCCGATTGTCAGGCAGCTTTCAAGTTCGCACGAAAGACACGCTGCATTGTTCGATATGAAAGACAATTCCTAAAGCCGGTCTTCGGCACCTAGTAAGCGGCGTGTCCCATCGGTATTGGGCAAACGGCTTAGCGCAGCCTCCCCTGCTTCTCGCGTAACGCAACCAGCACCGCTTTGATGCGCTTTTCGATCGTTGGGGCGGTCTTGGCACCAGCGACATGGAAAGCGAGGGCCCGCTTCTTACCAGGCGTGAGTGCATCCCACTGCGATCGTGCGGCTTTGTCCTGTTCTAACGCCGCGTTTAGCTCATCGGGCACATCGACATGGTCTTGATCCGCGATACGAAAACGTGTCGTTACCAAGTCTCCTATCTGAAGTCCTGCGGTCTTGATGACCTCCGGAGACACGATCAAGTAGCGACGCCCATCACCCGTCGGAATAAATGCATTGGCAATCGGTACGTCGTTGATCTCACCATCGATGCGAAGCCGCGGATACCGATCAAACGGCAGTTCAGCTTCAAGTGCAGCCGGCATGAAAACAACCCGATACCAGACTTTCCGTGTTTTCCCGACACCGAACTCTGCGAGGACAGACTCAAACTCGTGCGTGAAGAATCCGCTCATCGACGCGTGTCACACGTGCTGAGAGGTGCGCCGCTTTTCGAGCCTGCAAGGTGCGGCCTGGAGTAAGACACACCTATCCCAACGACTGGTGTGTCATGTGAGTCTTCTGGGCTACTCATCTTTCGCAAGAAACCGCAAATCGCTGGCTGCGTAGCAGACATACCCGTCGCGGGCTGGCCGGACTTTCTTGGCATCCCAGCAACGTTTGGCTTGTTCAAGCGTCAACGTCTCGTTGGCATCCCGAATATCTCTTAAGTATTGCAAGAAATTGTTGCATGAGGCGATCTCTCGTCGAAAAGCCGGATCTTCTTTTCTGCGCTCAAGAAGTCGCCATGCCATGACCGCGTCCGCGAGTGTGGCGCCTGTGTTCTCGCGCACCCAATCCATGAAATCGGAGTTACACACAAACTGTTTACCGATTTCGTCTTTGAAGAAAGCACGGACATTCGGACCAAACGTGATGCCCTCGGTGATCACGGTCTCTAGCGAGAGTTTCTTCCGCCCCCAGTTTTCGACGGGCGCAGTCGTCGTTTTTGGGGGCGAAGTGATGACGCCGTCCAATGCCAGTCCAACCCGTTCGCGAAGCTCCTGCTTCCTACCTGTTTTCGCAATTGCCAATCGATCACAAAACGCGTGGAGCGAATCTACCGGCCAATACCACCGTGCAAACTCCGATCGTGTCGAGACCTGTTCATGCGAAGGCCTAATATCGTCCTCTGACGTGTCCATCATTCTGCGATTGTTTTTCTTTGCATTGTGACAACCGTGTATTACTCGCGCAGGAATTGGGGCCCTAATCTGCACCGTCCCTCGCCCAACGTATTGCCGTGCCTAGCGCTTGATCGACCTCCTTGCCGACCATCGACACGTCAACGAGGATATCGGGTAGCACCCCGCGACCATATTGCCCATCCACGTCGCGTTCAAAACGAATCAATGGAATATCCACAATGATATCCGAGCGTGGAAGACGAAGCCGACAGTTGCCGTAAGCCGTCGCACCGGCAGCCGCACCGCCGGTCTCCTCACCGATAAAGACCACTTGATCCCTTTGTTCGAGCATTGCGGCAACCTTAGCCGCAGCAGAGCCTGTGGCCCCCGAAATGAGAACGATGACCTTACCACCAAACCGAGCCGCATTGGGTTGCCGCTCGTCTGCTCCGGTGATAAGTCCGTAGTACGATTCCTTAAGCGCAAACAGGTCATCTTCTGTTGCAACTGCCCACGCGGGATCAAAGGCAACCTCATTCGCATTCTCACAGTGTCGTGCAGCGTCGGGTTGACCAACGAACTTGGTTATCACGGCATCATATTCACTAAAACGCGATTCCATCAGATAATCGAGCAACAAAGATGACACATCGCCGCCACCTTCGTTACGCCGAAGATCTAGGATCAGTGTTCCAGCATTGCGAGTCGTTAGCGATGCAAAAATGTTGCTGAACTCCACTTCAGCTTCTACTGCATGCTCTTCGTAGTACCAATCGTGGAAAGAGAGAATTTCTAAATAAGCGATCTCGTCATCGACCCACCGAAATTGAACGGGTCGTGCACGAGGCAGCCGCTCTCTATAAAACCGCGAGAACTGCGTCCAATCCAGTGCGTCTAACTCAAGTGTCGTTTGTGAGCTGCCATCATCTTTGGCTAGCGTCAGTTGATACGTTTCCCTCGCACCGAACCAGATGGGGTAGTTAAGATCAAAATAGTTTTCGTTCTGGGTGGGCGTGAAGTCCTGCAAGTGCCGAAGTGCAAAAGACTCACTAAGCCCGTCGGATGGAATCGTGGCGACGAGTGTTTCGCGTACGGCCTCGAACGGCAACCCATCGAATGCAATGATCTGCGCACCGATCAACGACTCGTATTCGGGATACGCAACGGCGGCTAAAAGCGGTCGCCCTTGCCGCCACACTACGGTGTAGGGCAGCATCATAGTTGCTTCACGCCGATAGGCGCGATAGTCCTCGGGTGGAAACGGAATGATGTGCTCATCTCGCGTAGCTACAGCGACAGCCGCTACCGACTTGTAGAACAGCATTGCATCATTTGTGGATTTCGCTACATCGATCATTCTAGAGACCGCCTTATCAACCACCTGCCCTTGACCATACCGATCCTTGCTTGGATAGAGTGCATCGATTGCATCACCTAAGATGCTTGCGTCTTCAGAAAAGTCGTCCAACTGTTCTGGTGCGCTCATTGCACATCCTGCCAGCGTGAAGGCGACACCTGCCAATACGTACAGTGTACAGAGTCTATTCATTGATAAATCGCTTTATGTAGAGATTGGGTGAAACGCCGGTCTGCCGTTCGAAAGCACGTCGGAAGCTATCGCTACTCTTGAATCCGACACTATTGGCCGCCGATGCAATTGAGGCATGTGATACAGACAGAATTTGCTTCGCACGTTCGACTCGCAATCGCTCAACGAACTTGGTGACTGTTACACCGAAACACGCTTTGAAGCGGCGTTGCAGATGTCGCTCACTCATGTTGTTGTTCTCAGCGATCACTTGAAGCGTCAAGTTGTCCTTAAGATGCTGTTGAATCCAATGAACCACTGCGCCGAGACGCGTGTCACGCACAACTTGTGCTTTGATGGCGTCATTGAACTGAGCACCACCACCCGGGCGCTGCAACGACACGACGAGATGCCTTGCAACATTGCCGGCAATCGATTCCCCGCAATCCTCTCGAACCACAGCAAGACAGGTGTCAATCCCAGCAGTTACCCCTGCCGAACACCAAAGCGATGCGTCTTTCGAATAGAGCTGGTCCTCGACGACCTGCGCGCCAGGGAACCGCGCCGCTAACTCATCTTGATAACGCCAATGCGTAATCGTCTGACGACCGTCAAGCAGTCCGAGTTGTCCGGCCACAAACGCACCCGTGCAAATCGTAACTACGCGCTCGGCGTTATTGCACAGCCGCTTTAACTGCGCGTAGTCAGGCGCCTTAAGGTCGAGATCACGCATACCGGCCCCACCCACCAATACCATGGTATGCGGCGAGTCAACGGCATGAATCGAATGGTCGGGTAACGCACGAGGCCCCGATATTGGGGTGACGATCCCGCCGTCTAGACCAAGCGTCCGTATTGTGTAGGCATCCGGCGCGTAGGTGTTCGCGGTCGCGAAAACTGCGACGGGCCCCGCAAGATCCAACGGCTGAAAACCGTCCGCTACAAAGAAGTAAATGTGTTTTGAATCCATGGCCGACATGTTAGTCAGGTCATGGCAGGCACGCTACGACAAGAGCCCGACAATTCTGGCCATCAATTCCATAGCAACACAAAACATAAGCAACAACGTGCCGTTCGGACCGAAAGCGTTGTTGCGTCTTTTGCCTATCAAAAGATCGGCGTCAATCTCCACCAACCGCCACGCCCGGTGTGCAACCACCAATGTCGAATTGGCCAACATTAGGATAACCAAATCGTGGCTGTGCCAATTTTCTTGACGATGTGATCAAAGGCGAGTTGTACGCATCGTTGAACAACAGATTAGGATCACTCATCTGGCCATCCCAGTCCGTGCACCAAACCCCTGTCGCAATATCCAGCCCAATGAAGAACGAGCTGAACGGGTCGGTCGTCGAGTACAGAGCCGCTAGGTCGGCCTCCGTCGCATTCAGTAAGCGCGTCACGTCCGCCGTGAATCCACCAACACCACCGAGCCGATTGATCGCTATCACAGAGTTAGCGCGCAATGCCACCAACGGTTGAACCCGCAATGGATCCGCCCAGCCGCCGACAGAAACGAAGCCACTACTTAGTGGCACCGCCGGACTGAAGCCCGGCTCCGCCGGTGACGATGACAAGACTTCGCGCCAGCTGGCGGAACCCAGCGGCGTAAACTGCTCTGACACAAGGTCTGAATAGCGGCGATTCAATCTTCGCGCCATACGTCGAAGCTCACGCTCCTGCCCCCAGTAGCCCACACCTACATCGGAGAAATCGGGTTCGAATGGAATCGGCGTCGCATTAATCCAAGCGGCTCTCGCCTCTTCCCAAAGCGCGATCGCATCGCCCTTCAACACGCCAGTCACACCGAAGGCGGGAAAATAGAGCCCGACCGGATCGTCAGCACGATTGGGACCTCCCGCCGCCGCAAATCGCTCTCGGTACTCGTTGAACAGCGTCGTCAGATTCTCCCCGCATGTCTGACCGTTCGCGCCACGTAACGCCGCGGTCTCTTCCCAGGTCAGTCCGATACTGCGTTGTGCGCAGCGGCGCAGCCAGCGTTGGATACCGCGACGATCCTGCGGGCCATAGCCGGCATAGAATGAGCCGTAGCTGCCAAGGAGTGTCGCGAACTGGTCAAAATTGACGACAGAGGTTCTCACGAATACTCGTGGATCATCGACGACAAATTGGATGCCTTTTTGTAAACCATCGATGATGTCTTTGGCGTGGAAGACGGGGTCCGGTGACGTGAGTAATAAGTCGATCGCTTCTTGATTGATCAAAGGCCCAAGATCACGCAACAGTCGAATCAACGCATCGACACCCTCTTGTGGTAACGGGCCGTTCAACAGCTCAATGATGTTGCCTTGCGAAATGCCGGCAACGAGTGCGCCCACCGTATCGACGTCTTGGAAGAGTCCGGCGTTCGTTAAACCGACGACGGACTTCAACATCAATGCATAGCGCGCGTCACGTTCTTTGGGACCGCAAGCGCCGATTCGTCTACCACAGTCATGAAGGAGTGGGTTCGCCCACATACTCTCCATGAAGAACGCTGTGATGCTGCCCGAGCTTCCGCCTGCTGCACAGGTGATCGCACCGTACTCTTCGACATGACGCGCAAGTGCGCCGTAGTGCGCGAATAGATTCTGACCATTGCCGCGGATGCCCGCACAAATTGAATCTCGAGCTGTTGGTCTTGACTCAACCGCTTCTGTGGCAATCGCGTGGCTTGATGACAGACTGACAATGATGAGCGCAAACAGCGACACTAGTGTGCGTGTAGCCATGATGACCCCCCTAAACATGTTGGTACCTTGACAGTACTCTTCTTACCCATGCGCGAGGCGATAGCCGTACAAAAACGTTCATCCCCCGGGAAGGCCGGAGTCGCGCGTTGAGATAAGCCCCGGAATCAATATAGCGACCCAGATTCCGCGCCGCAAACGCGCGCCGCATTCAGCGGACGCTACTTTTTACCCTCATCCGTTTGTTTAGGTGATGTCGAAGCGACCATGCGAGCGATTGCTGCGTACACAAGATCGGTGCCTTGCTGATACTGCTATGGGTCAGACGCTAGTACGTTCTGTTCTAGCCATCGAGTCTGAATGTCGAGATAGCCTTCGGCCTTCTGGCGCTGTTTGGCGGACTGCATTTCCTTCAGACTGCCTGTCTCCGATTTGTTGAGCGCATGGTCCGCATCTTCGAAGACGTACGTGGTCAAAGACGCCCTCGCGTTGCGTCCAATCGTCTGTTCGTAGAGGCGTTTTGTCTTCCTCCAATCTATGTTGAGGTCTTTGTCTCCGAACAGCGCCAGGACATCGATGTTGAGCGAAGCCAATAAGTCATCAAAATTCTCGATCCACACATAGTCGCACATGACGTTATCGGTATTCGGACACTGACCATCCTTACAACGACGCTGCCCCACTTCAAACTGTAGACGACCTGGCCAGTCCCCACGCATGGATTTGATGTATTCGTTAGCTCGTAGGTTTTCGGTTGCTTCGAGGTAATCGCGATACCGACCGTCTGTACGGAACAACTCACACCCAGCCTCCCATTCCGCGCGAAGCAATGCGACTTCCTCGGTGTTACTCCCTTCATAGGGCAAATTGGAAAGCAGCAGATAGGTAAAGTTGTCCTCGGCGGTAGTGCCGCTCAAAGAAACCCAGAATTCGAGCGAACGATCCTGCGACAGCGCGAGTGGCGCGATCCATCCTGCTCGGCTACCACCCCACAGACCGATGCGATCACTGCCCGGTGCGCCGATCTCGCGCAGATACGCGGCAGCATCCAGCACTTCCTCAGCGCTTTCATGTACCGATTGGTCGATGTCGAAACGACCCTCGCTGCGCCCGAGCCCGGGTTTATCCCAAAGGACAGTGGCAATACCCATAGCGTTGAATCGTCTTCGCTCTTCCGCGTAGGAGACCCAATTCCTGACATCGGTCTCACCATAGCTATGGACAATAATGATCAACGCTTTGGTTGTATCTCCAGGTGGCACATCGAAAATGCCAGACAATCGACGACCTGACGACTCGAACTCAAAATCGACCGTCTCACCGGGCGAGAACACCGGCGCGTACGCCTCGCTTTGATCTTTCGTCGACGGTTGGCAAGCGGCTATCCCAATCGCGATCATGCCAAAGATCACAGCAAGACGAACCGTCAACGACACGATAGTGCTCCCATCTCGTTTGCTGTGTTAACGCTTAACGCACCATGTTGATGAGTCGCCAAACGCGTTGTTCGCGTCGATTTAAGAACTGTCCTTGAGTGCAATGTCCTTCTCCCGTCGGTAACTTGTGGAACGGTGGCCGTACCAAAGTCGTTAGACGAGGAAATGTGCTCGATGGTTTAGTGTGGGAATTTCACTCCAGGTGATCAGCCCGATGCGCGACTGACGGATAATCCGTCGAGCATGATGGGGCTCGAATCGGACTGCCAAGAAGGCTGACACCCGAGATGCGCTGCAACTCGCATTGCTGACGTTGTGGCACTTTCTAGCAGCGGAATGCCGTGACTCGCGTAAGACCCGACGAACCACACCCGTCGATCCGGTTGATCATGCAATGCATTCAGTTTCGACAGAGCGGCAAGTGATTCCTCGTTTACAACAGGTCTCTCGAACGTCGATTCACCAATGACATGTTCTGCCCGCGGCTCGACAATCGGATTCCACGTCTGAAAAATGGGTTCGTCTGACCCAATGTTTTGAATAGCATTTAGCCAAATGGTTGCCATCGGGGTCGATTGTTTATTCGCCATCAGAAAGTTCACAGGCGCCCAGTGCTTCGGCCCACTCGCCGGCGCAAGCGCTGGGTCGGAATGCACTACGACTCGACTGGATTCATACTTGAAAGATTCCAAGACCGCTCGCTCTTTGCTGGCCGACTCGTTCAGTAAATCGAGTGCTTGATTCGCCTGCGTTGCAATAATCACATGATCAAATGGGAACTCATTGTCATTCACATGAACAATGGCATGGTTTGAGGCGCGGGTGATACCGGTGACATCAACGCCCAATTGTCGCTTTCGCACGTTTGCGGCCAATCGCTCGACCACTTCTTGCGTGCCGTCGACAACACGCTGGACGGAAGACAGCAGCAAGTTGCTGTTCAAATACTCCAAGATAACCCGAGCAGGATATGACTTGACGCTTTCACGGCTGCAAGTGCAGATGCCGGCAAACGCCGGGTAAACAAAACCCTCGGCGAACGCGTCTGAGTAGTTCTCTCTGGCCAGATACTCCGCTAAC
>JBCAZE010000076.1:0-14337 GCA_039700805.1 Pseudomonadota bacterium
AGTCATGAGTGACGTAATTGATCTGGTTGCGGATTTCCGTGAAGACCAGGGCAAAGGTGCGAGCCGCCGCCTGCGTCGGGAAGGAAAAGTACCCGCAATCCTTTATGGCGGTGGTCGTAAGCCGCGTTCTATCACTTTGCAGCACAACAAGCTGCTGCGTGCCCTTGAAGATGAGGCGTTCTACTCGAGCGTTCTGAACATCAAAGTTGGCGATAAGAACCAGGAAGCGATTCTGAAAGACGTTCAGCGTCATCCTGCCAAAAACGTGATTTTGCATATCGACCTTCAGCGCATCGTTGCTGGCGAGGCCATTCGTATGAATGTACCGCTGCACTTTGTCGGAGAAGACGTCGCACCTGGCGTCAAGATGCAAGGTGGTGTCATGTCACGCCTGCTGAACGACGTCGAAGTGACCTGTCTGCCGAAGAACCTGCCTGAATACCTCGAAGTCGACGTCTCCGAAATGGACATGGACGACATTCTGCACATGAGCGACATCAAGTTGCCGAAAGGCGTTGAGTTGCCGGAATTGGCGCAGGGCGAAGGCCACGACCAACCGCTCGTCTCGATCTCTATGCCGCGCGCAGCAGCCGCGGTTGAAGATGATGCGCCGGAGGCCGGTGACGTACCGACCGTTGGCGACGAAGCGAGCGACGGCGACGACGCTTAATTCCGTTATCGAACGCCGCGGCCGCCATTCGGCGGTCGCGGTTTTTGATTTGCCCCGGAGCGTTCCCGATGGCCGATGAAATCCGCGTCATCGCGGGTCTTGGAAATCCAGGTAGCGAATACGAAATGACCCGCCACAACGCCGGGTTTTGGTTCGTTGATCGCATCGCTGAGAAGTATGAGGAGCCGCTGAAATATCAGCGCCGCTTTGATGCTGAAATCGCTAAGATTCGTCTGGGCGGGGAGACAATTTGGCTGATCAAGCCAATGGCATTTATGAATCTCTCGGGCGGCCCGCTTCGCGCAGTGCTCGACTACTACAAGCTTGATATCAAATCGACGCTGGTGGCGCACGACGAGCTCGATCTGGCCGCGGGCACGATACGCCTTAAGAAGGCGGGCGGTCATGGCGGGCACAACGGCTTGCGTGACATCATCCAGCATTGCGGCCCGGAGTTCTTTAGGCTGCGGCTTGGCATCGGCCATCCCGGTCAAAGCTCGAAGGTATTGAATCACGTGTTGAAGCGTGCGGATGCAGGCGACCAAGAAGCTATAGATGCGGTTATTGATCGTGCCATCAAAGCGGTGCCGAAGATGATTCGAAAAGGCCCCGGTATCGTCATGAACGAGCTTAATCGCAAGCCGAAGAAGCCAAAACCGAAACCGGTGGCGACGCCAAAGGATGACGAAGAGGGCGAGTCCGAAGGCTGACGGGCAATTGCCTAATGACCGTCGGAGGACCGTCGTCGTCGACGATGATTTTTTGTTCGCTCGAACATAGATTCGCAACGAACAGAACGGACACAAAAGAAGGCGGGCACAGAAAGCCGGTCGAGGATTTAGCATGGGAATTCAATGTGGCATTGTCGGATTGCCGAACGTCGGTAAATCAACACTCTTCAACGCGTTGACGGCGGCGGAAATCCCGGCCGAGAACTACCCGTTCTGCACGATTGAGCCGAATGTGGGTGTGGTCACGGTGCCGGATCCGCGTTTGGATCAATTGGCTGGCATCGTCAGTCCGGAGAAAGTAATTCCGACGACGATGGAGTTCGTCGATATTGCAGGTCTTGTTGCAGGTGCTTCGCAAGGTGAAGGTCTTGGCAACAAGTTTCTAGCTAACATCCGCGAGACTCATGCCATCGCGCACGTCGTTCGTTGTTTTGATAACGACGATGTAACGCATGTTGCGGGCAAGGTGGATCCGATCGATGACGCGCAGACTATCAACACCGAGCTGACGCTCGCGGATCTGGAGCAAGTCGAGCGCGCGCACCAGAAAGCGGCGAAGGCAGCCAAAGCCAACGACAAGGCGGCGATCTATCGCCGCGATTTGCTGGCACGTATTGCAGAGCATCTCGGTGACGGCTCACCACTGCGGACACTGGAAATCGATGACAACGAAGTTGCTGAGATCAAAGATTTGCAGCTGTTGACGAACAAACCGGTGATGTACATCGCGAACGTCAATGACGACGGCTTCGAAAACAATCCGTACCTCGACCGACTGACCGAGTTGGCAGCCGATGAGAATGCCAGCGTCGTGCCCGTCTGCGCGGCTATCGAAGCCGAAATCGCTGTGTTGGACGAGGACGACAAAGCCGAGTTTCTGGCGGATCTCGGTTTCGAGGAGCCCGGCCTCAATCGAGTGATTCGTGCCGGTTACGAGCTGTTAGGACTCAACACTTATTTCACGGCCGGACCGAAAGAAGTCCGCGCTTGGACGTATCGTGCGGGTGCTACCGCACCGCAAGCCGCTGGTGAGATCCACACCGACTTCGAGAAAGGCTTTATTCGTGCCGAGGTCATCGCATTCGATGATTATCTGGCAGGCAACGGGGAGCAGGGCGCCAAGGAAGCCGGTCGCCTGCGTCTTGAGGGAAAGGAGTACATCGTTCAGGAAGGCGATGTCATGCACTTCCGATTCAACGTCTGACAGCGGCAAAAAAGCACTGTTTTTAAGCGCTTGTTGCTTGACGGCGCGCTGTTGATTTCGCACAATGAGCGCCCCCTGACGACAGGGGAACCACTGGTGATGTAGCTCAGATGGTTAGAGCGGTGGACTCATAACCCGCAGGTCGGTGGTTCAATTCCACCCATCACCACCAAACGAATAAAGGCACCCCAACGGGGTGCCTTTTTTGTTTGCAGCATGGTCGGGCGAATCTGAACCACCGAAGGTGTTCACAAATCGGCAGGAAAGCCGATTTGGACGCGCTTTAGCGCGCCCGCAAGGCGAGAATCGACCTAAAGAGATTCGAGCCAATTCCACCCACCAGCACACCAGTCCGGAAGGTGGTCCCGTCGAGCTATCCGTAACGAAGGCTGTTAGGCTTTGAGCCTCTGACTGGAATTGGGCATACGACTTCATAGTGAGGAACAAAACACTCATTGGTCTAGCAGCCGTCGTGCTTGTTGGGTCGTTGTTGATCGCGTTGGATGACACATCACGGGATCCACTTGAGACCCCTGAGTTGTCATACACACCTGCAAACCTCATTGCACACACGGTTGCCAGACTGAAGCGAAATCAATGTAACGTGGCGGAGATTCGACTCGTCAACGTAAAGCTTTTCGGAATTGACGCAGAGAATGCACTCCTAACAGGGAATTTCGATGTAATCCCGCGCGAGACTCCAAACATACAACAAACATTCGGATTGGCCCTAAGAACTGCTGATGCTGGACGAACATGGGTGCAAGTACTAGACACGGTGGATAGGAGAATCCCGTACATCTCTGACGTCAAATTTATTGGTAAGCGTGGCTTACTTTTGTATGAGCATTCGCGAGCTGGCAACTCATTCGGGTTTTTATATTCTCAAAGCTCAGGCGAGACATGGATTGATTCCAAGCTGGAGGGAATCAGCGGCTCGTTTTATCTGGTTGATTGGTCTGTTCGTCGTCCACACCAGGGTATTGCAGTTGTTCATTCGGATAGTGGTATTCCGATCGACAAGGATATCAATCGAGAGACCAAATACTGGGTAGTCAAGACACAGAACGGATTCAGATGGCGCATCGAGCGAACGATTGAAAGAGGAAAGGACGAGAATTCCGATCCGGACTCGGTCGTCTGGCCCAGCGAATGGGATGAGACGGACAACAGTTGGCTTCTTACTTCGGAAGCCAATCGCGCAGCGATCGTTCGAGCGCCGTCTGGGCAACCGAATCAAGAAGTATTGTCGCTGCCAACAGGCGTGATTTGGCAATCAAGCGACACAGACACTAGTCTGCTTTGCGACTATCCTTCACCGTCTCGCGACCGTTAGGCGTCAACTCCCTATACCGATCTTGCCCAATGACTGACTACCTAAACTATCTGGAAAAATGACAACGCTCAAAAGGCAAGATTTTTGCGAGTGAAGGCTTTGTTACTACGATTTCGGAAGTCTCTAATTTTTCGAAGCGGTCTCGATACTTGGATATTGCGTCGCAAAAATTTCTGGCACGAGCAACTGTTTGGGACACGGGCGAGCTTGATATTGAGGCCATAGACCGAGAAAGTGGATCCGACATTATCAGACAAACGTTTCGTGTCGAAGGTGACTGGGATCTAGACGACAAGCTCAATTGGTGGTTAAACGAGGTCGCAACATACTGAGCCCGCCAAAACTACTAGGAGAACAGATTCAATTCGATAAGAGATCACATACATACGCGATATCCTAAGATCGCAAAATTGGTCGAGGAGACATTCCCAAAGGACTCCCGCGGGCCTGATGCTTTCAAATATGCCTTGGAATTATATCTGCGTGCGATTCCAAACCTTGACGTAGCCGTTGATGGGTTCACTTACCTCAACGTTATTGAAGAAACTAATACCGAGCTTCACGCCGTGGGGATCAGCTATGTACTTCAATCCAGCGCAGTCCTAATTGAGACAATACTCAAGTTTGATGAAGGCGTAGTGAAATATGAAATACGTGTTGGCATCGACGACGCGCTATGGCGCAGTTTGTCAGAGTCGAAGCGCTGGAAGGTTGTCTACCTATACGCGAGCGAAGGCGCGGAGCCAACGTGGACCTGGGGTGCAACAATAGAAGGGCATCACAAGGTCTAAAAGTCTGGTTCAATATTCGCAAACCACTCTGGCTCAAGCCCGGACAGCTTGATGGATGACGGATCCCGTAATTGTCGAAACGGAAAATTGCCAGCGGACTTCATCAGCGCACGAAATTCATCAGCGTAACGATGCGCGAAGTTCTCTTTGTCTTTGCCAGGCTTCGCATCGTAAAGATCCCAGAATTCAGAGCTTGCATGCGCGATGCCGTCTGGCGTCTTGAACGTTAAGTAATCGACGTAGTGGCCAACCTCATGCGGGACGGTGCGGTACAACAACGTATTTCGAATTGACGCGTAAGTACATCGAATCTGATAACCGCGCTTCACTCTCTCGATTGTGTGGCCGTCCTCTTCGAGGCGCGCTAACTCTCTCTGGTCATCGGGCGCTAACCTCGATGACCAGTGCTGGACTTCTGGGGCCGATCTTGCTTCCAGGTAAATGCCTGGGCCTTCGCAACCGCAGATTTGCGACCAATAGCCGAGTCTTCCCCAGACGGGTCTTAGGATTTCTTGTCGGCGTGTTGGTTGGCGCATGATTACCAACGCGATGTATCGGGTATGGTGTTTGGGCAATAACTTGAGGACATGGCACACATCGTCGACCGTGCATGCGTACCGGCAATCGTCGCGCGGCGGCTCTACGATAAATGACACTCTTGTGCCGTGTATATCACGCTCGACAATACGCGGCGCTTTGAGGTCCTGCCAGAACGGTGTCCAGTCCCAGTCGACCCAACGCTCGGAAACGACATGGCGATTATCCTGACCATGACCCGAGGCCGCCGTACCGATGTTGCGGTTTCTGCGTCTTGCGTCGCGCATGAGAATCGATCCTGCTTCTGTTGCGCCAGACTATCATGGGAGCGGGCAGATACTGCGGATTTACGCTACAGTCTATGGTGCATGAAATTTGACACAGAAAGGAATGTCGTATGCCCGTCATGGAAACCTCGGACCTGACGCCGCGCGAGTACTGGGCGAGCGTTAAGGCCAACCCCAATCGCGCGAAATTTGGCTTCGGTGAAAAAGCAGCGATCATCAATATCGACATGCAACGTGCTTACACGGACATCGAGACATACAAAACCGCCTACCAAACGAATCCGAAGCAGATCGACTACATCAATGAGCTCTCTGCACTGGCGCGCGCGAAGCATATGCCGGTCATCTGGACCTATGTGGCTTACATGGATAATGCTGATGACGCAGGTGCTTGGGGCACGCGAACCAATACGCCTGACTCCTTGCAAAACATCAAAGTCGGTGACCCGCGCTCCGAACTGGACTCGCGGTTGGAGATCGACCATAGCCAGGATGCAATCATCAACAAACGCATGGCCAGCGTATTTCACGACACCATGATTCCATCGCTGTTGGTGTGGCACAAAGTGGACACCGTTATTCTGACCGGCGGCAGTACCTCTGGCTGTGTTCGCGCTTCGTGCATCGCATCGCTCTCCACAGGCTATCGCACGATCATTCCTGAAGAATGCGTTGCCGACAAACACGAGATCCCGCATTACGCGAACTTGTGCGACATGATGTTGAAGTATGGCGATGTCGAGCCCGTGCAAGCGGTCAAAACGTGGTTAGAAAATCACCCAGGCTGTCAGCCGATACGCGAAGCGCGCGGCAGCGAGTTTTGAAAGCAAACGAGGAAGGACTGATTCGATGAAGGAAGACCTCGGTCACTATCACTACTGGCCGTACGATGTCCGACCCAAGATCACCTGGCCGAATGGCGCTCGTGTGGCGTTTTGGGTCGCACCTAATATTGAATTCTACGAGCTCAATCCACCCGTAAATCCATACCGAAGAGCATGGCCAAAGCCCAACCCGGATGTGCATGGCTACGCGACAAGAGACTATGGCAACCGCGTCGGTCATATGCGCATGATGCGTTTACTCGATAAGTACAATGTGCGCGGGTCGATTTCTTTATCGACGGCACTTTGTGAGCATCACCCGGAAATCATCGCCATGTGCCGGGAGCGTGACTGGGAGTTTTTCAGTCACGGTATCTACAACACCCGCTACACGTACGGTATGGACGAAGCGCAAGAACGCGCGATCATCGAAGACGCGGTAGAGACCATCCTGAAACACACGGATCAGCGCTGTGCGGGTTATCTTGCGCCGGCCCTGACACACAGTGAGATCACGCTGGATTTGTTTGCAGAGGCCGGCGGTATCTACACCTGTGATTTATTTCATGATGACCAGCCAACCCCGATCAATGTGCGGTCTGGCAAGAAGTTTGTGTCCGTGCCTTATTCACTAGAGATGAATGACACCATCGCCTACGTTGTGAACAAAATCGAGCCACGTCGTTATGGTGAGATGATCAAGTCCAACTTTGATCGACTGTATGCAGAAGGGGCGGAGAACGGTGTGGTCATGTGTGTGCCATTACACGCTTATCAAGTCAGTCATCCACATCGACTCAAGGCGTTCGAGGACGCGCTTGCGTACATTACGGGCCACTCGGATGTTTGGGTAACAACCGGTCGCGAGATCGCCGAGCACTTCATAGAACATCATTACGATGCGGCGGTCGCCGACATCGCAGCGAAGGGGGCGTAAGTCATGCCGCTCGACAAGTCCTACTTCGACTATCCGCATCGCACTTATGGTATGGACCACGACCATTACGATTGGTCGATGCTGACTGAGAGAAAACCGGTCGAATGGCCAGGTGGTCATAAACTTGCCGTCTGGGTCAATGTCGCTCTACAGTATTTCCCGCTGAATCAGCGTGGTGAACCATTTCCGCCGCCAGGCGGTATGACGACCGTGTACCCGGACTTGCGTCATTTTACGCTGCGCGACTACGGCAATCGTGTCGGTATTTTTCGTGTGTTAAAAGCACTGGACCGTTTCGGTTTGCGCGCATCTTTTGCGATCAACAGTCGCTTGGCGGAACGGACACCTTATTTGATTCGTCGGATCGCAGAACGTGACGATGAGATCATCTGTCATGGCTGGGATATGGATACGCCACACTACGGCGGCATCGACAAAAACGAGGAGGCGACAACCATTCGTCGGTCTCTGGATGTGCTGCAAGAAAGCACCGGAAAAGACATTGCCGGCTGGATCAGCCCAGGAAAATCGCAAAGCGAACATACGCCCGAACTGTTGTGTTCCGAAGGTGTTGACTACATGTGCGATTGGATCAACGATGATATGCCATTCAACTTTCGCACCACGGCGGGTGATATCACCGCTATGCCGTTATCGACCGAGTTGGAAGACCGCTTCATTATACTGAACAACCTACACTCGGAAGTGGAATACGCCGATCAGATATGCGATGCCTGTGATTTTCTGTTGGCTGAGGCTCGTGAGCAGGGAGGGCGGATGCTTGCCCTAAATATCCACCCCTGGATGATGGGGCAGCCGCATCGCATTGGCATGCTCGAGCGAGTTTTCGAGCACATCACCCAGCAGCCTGGCGTGTGGTCCGCGACACCGAGCGACGTCCGTGACGTTTGGTTAGCGACGAACGGATAAGCCAACACGCGTTGTGATTCGCCGATACCCATGGCGTGTGCATTCTCTTGAGGTTGCCGGTTGTATCACCAAGATTGTGCCGTGCGCTTTGGTGGTAAACTGGTTTCTCGGTATGGAATGACGTTGGGGAACGATCATGAAGAAACCACCTGCAGGCACCGAAGCGCGTGTCGCCAAAATGAGCTTCGGATCAATCTATCCACTGTATCTCTCCAAGATTGAGAAGAAGGGCAGAACCAAAGAGGAGTTGCATCGGGTCATCACATGGCTAACAGGATATGACGACGAAGCAATTGAAGCGCAGGTGAGTAACGGCGCAACCTTCGAAACGTTTTTCGCCGGCGCCACACTACACTCAAATGTTCATTTGATTAAGGGCGTCATCTGCGGTTATCGGGTCGAAGAAATGGATGAGGGTCTGCTGAAGCAATCCCGTTACCTCGATAAGCTCATCGACGAGCTTGCGAGAGGAAAGAAGATCGAGAGCATCCTGCGGAAAGAAAAGTAAGCGTTCCGCTAACCGCTCGCGTTACGGATGTTGTAACGCACTACGAAGACACGATGTGCCGGCAACTAGTCTAGAAACGGGTTAAGCGGTTGTCGCACGCCACCTTGTATTCTAATGAACGCAACGATCAGGCGTGGGTCACCGTCGATGCTGTAGAGCAGCCATAGCAAGCGGCCATTGCTCAGTGGGTACGTCTCATAAATCAATCCGTGACCACGATAGCAGCCGGGCTGCCCAATCAGCTGTACAACCTCGTCACGGGTCATGCCTGGGACTAACGTGGCGATTTGCGCCTCATTGAGAAATCGATCACCACAAGCCGTCGGATCGGCGTAAAGACTGGACGACAACAATACGGCGAGCAAACCGACAAGCGAGCGTGTCCGAATGCCTATCTGCTGAAACATCGTGTTTGTCCTTAATCACGTGGTGAATGCTAGTTACCGTGCAGGTTTTTGGGCATGTTTTCAACTGGCCGTTTCACAGTATCAGCTTGCCGCATCAAAGCGGGCGTTCGTCTCGCGAGTGTTCCGGATTGAATGACAGCATCCAAATGAGGCATGTCTTTGGATCGCCGTGCTAGCATTGCCATGGGGACAGACGAATCAGGAGGTGGCCCATGGCCACGGTTTTCCTTGTGTTAACAGCCGGTGCATGCGTCTATTTGCTCTATGCCCTGGCGAAGGGTTGGGTCGTCAAAGAAGTTCGTGCTTCACCGGGCATCTATGCGGGCATTACCGCCTTTTGTGCCTTAGGCTGCTCTGTGCGGATCGATCGCATCGCGAGTGATGTGGCGCAACCTTATGATGTCGCGTTCGCGGCCATGTTGGGGTTCATCGTGTTGATATTTTTGGGCGCTTTCCTCGTCAGTCGACGTTCGTCAGCTCAGGGGTAGATTTCGATCCAGCGCGGACGTTCCGTCGGCAGAAAGTCAGGTATCGAGTGCCGAGGTGTCTCGCGTCTGATTCAAACCGTTGTCATACCAGGCTTTGCTCGAGTTGACGATTTTGACAACCGATAGCATCACCGGCACTTCGACAAGTACGCCGACGACAGTCGCGAGCGCAGCGCCAGACTCGAAACCGAACAAAACAATTGCCGTAGCGACGGCTAGTTCGAAAAAATTGCTGGCACCGATTAATGCGGACGGGCCGGCGACACAATGCGCAACGCCTAGACGCCGATTGAGCCAATAAGCGAGTCCGGAATTGAAGTACACCTGAATCAAAATAGGTATCGCCAACAAGCCAATGATTGTGGGTTGGGCGATGATTTGTTCCCCTTGAAATCCAAATAACAGGATCAGTGTTGCTAGCAAAGCCAGTAGTGACGCTGGTTGGAGTATGCGCATTGCGGGTTCTAGCCCCTGGTCCCCGTCTCGATCAACAAGGCTGCGTCGAACGAGCTGGGCGATGATGACCGGCACGATAATGTACAAGGCCACCGACAAGAACAGCGTTTCCCATGGTACCGTGATGGCTGACAAGCCCAGCAGCAAACCAACGACGGGTGCGAAAGCGAAGATCATAATGACGTCATTCACCGCTACCTGACTAAGCGTGAAGTGTGGCTCACCGTCGCAGAGATTGCTCCAAACAAACACCATCGCGGTGCACGGTGCCGCGGCTAAAATAATCAAACCGGCGATATACGCATCAATTTGATCGGCAGGAAGATAAGGGGCAAACCAATGCCCAATGAATAACCAGCCGAGCAATGCCATTGAAAACGGTTTGACAGCCCAATTGATGAACAGTGTCACGCCGATCCCGCGCCAGTGTTCTTTAACCTCGGATAGCGCAGCAAAATCGATCTTGATCAGCATCGGAATGATCATGAGCCAGATCAGGAAGGCCACAGGCAAGTTAACGCTCGCCACCTCCAGGCCACCGATCAGCTTGAAAAGGTCAGGAAAAAAATGACCCAGCCCAATCCCGATGACAATGCACAATGCTACCCATATGGTTAGATAGCGTTCGAAGAAACTGATGGGTGAATCGCTATTTTGTTGGATGGCCGGATCCGACATACCTGACTCTCGCTTCGAGGCGTTTATGTACAGCAGGTCATTATCTCATTTTGCATGTCGCACAGTGTTACCGTTTGAAGAAGCCGCCGGGGGAAGTGTGGTCAAGACTGCGCGGTCAGATTCCTTTGAAATGATCTATCGTACTGCCAAGTAACAGCACGAAAAACGTCCCCGACAACAGCCCTGCGATATTGCAGAAAAAGGCAATCGGGTAGTTCCACCATTTTTGTTTGTCGAAAAATTGGGCAATAGCCCACGGTGCATAGAAAAAGGTACCAATTGCGCCGACCGCCAGCACCGGTAGTGGCGTCGTTGCCTGCAAAATCCCCATTGTGACCAGCAACATCACCATGCCGATGACGTAACACAGCATGACCAATATCTCGAATATCGTGTAGCCGTATCGTGCGAAGAACACACGGACCCATACCGCCGTGAACAAGGCGAGCCCGATATTGGCGTAGCCGTAGTTGTTCGATATCCATGTGAACATCGTGAGTGTTGTGGAAGGTTCGTTATCGGCGTAGCTAACGTAACCGTCTTCAAAGCCAAAGATCTGCTGGGCGATGGTGTAGATAAAGCTGCAGACGATCACGAAGATAACCGGTTTCACGAAGCGGGTGCGGTCACGCAAAACGAACTCTTGCAGGTTGGCACCGGGTCGCAGCAGCATTTCTCGGATCGTGAAGAAAAATCCGCGCTCGACATTGAATATGCTTGCAAGTTCAGATGCGAGGTACTCGCCCGTCAGTCGCGGAAGCGTGACCGGATGTCCGCATTTCGGACAAAAGTCGTCGGTTACCTCTGCATCGCATTTGTAGCAATTGATCATGTTGAGTACGCCATCGCGGAACGTGCGTTGAAAGCAACCAGTGTAACGTAAGGCAGTCGATCGCCATCGTCATTGCACTATCCCCACGCCGAATGAGTGGACCAGCGGGCCCACAGATGCATATATCGAGAACGGGCGCGGCGAGTGTCTAGACGATTTTCTCGAACTGAAGATCGAATTCCAGAGTTTTGATTTCAAAGCCGCTATGCCGTTGAACCGCGGCACAGTCAGCTGGGCCGCTCGACGACATGCCGAGGGTTATAAACCACTGGTGTTTTGTTTCAGCTTGGCCGTGCAGCTGAGCGCCTTGCTGAGTTGCGAATGGTACACTGTTATAGTATGTTATAACATTACATTATTGAGGTTGAGCAGCATCAGCGCGTTCTAAGCGTCTTTAGGCTACTCGACGTCCACCGGGTACCCTCCCTGGGCCGGCGCAGAATGATTATTCGCACTTCTCTTATCTGCGTCGGCTTTTTTTGTGCGTTGTAGATTGATTCAAACGTCGCGGCACATTTCGATTCACTCTCTTATGTCTCGCTGACATACTGGCCCACGAATCATTTACTCGTATCAAGGTGGCGGCGTGGGCAGCGGATTTTCCCGTCAGAGAAGAAACATCGTTCAGTCGATGGCGGCAGCACTCGTTGCGGGCTGCGCTGGCAATCGGCGCAAGTCCAGTGGGCCGCACGTCGTCGTTGTGGGCGCCGGAATCGTCGGGGCGTCGATCGCTTATCACTTGGCGCTGGGTGGCGCCCGCGTCTCGGTTATCGACAAGGAAGGGCCAGCGTCGCACGCCAGTCGTGGCACATTCGCATGGATCAATGCGACATGGGCGAAGCAGCCGCGCGACTACCATCTTTTGTCACAGCAAGGCGTCACGGGATGGCATAGGCTCGAGTCAGCGCTGAATATTCCGGTGCGATGGGGTGGATCGCTTGAATGGTTCGACAACAGCGAACGACAATCGAAACTCATCAAACAAATCGATGAGCAAGTGGCATGGGGTGAGCCAGCACGGATATTGGATGCGGCTGCCACGCGGGCGCTTGAGCCGACACTGCGTTTTCCGAATGACGCACTAGCCGCGTTCTCACCCAACGATGGTGCGGTGGACCCGGTACTGGCGACTGAATGGTTGTTGTCTGCTGCAAGAAACATGGGCGCCAACACCAGATTCCCCTGTGCGTTAGCGGATGTTGTGTTGTCAGGTGGACGGCTACAGGCGGCAGAGACCAGCTCAGGAAGGATCAGGGCCGACAGACTGGTGTTGGCGACGGGCGCGGCACCGGATATTCCCAAGAAATTCGCTGATATCGACATTCCGCAACGGTCGACACCAGGCGTTATCGCGATCACCCAACCCATGCCGCGTGTCATGCAACGAATCATCGTTGCGCCGGGTATTCACATGCATCAACGCGTCGATGGGCGCGTGGTGTTGGGAGAGCAGGACGGCGCGCCGAACAATGCCGCACATGCGGCCCGACTCATGGATCGGCCGAGGCGGTTTCCTAGCCGAACACTAGCCTTGGCACACGCGGCGCGAATGCTCAAGATAGGTCGACGGTATGTTCCGCCGCTCAGAGATGCGACGGTAGATGCGGTTCACATCGGTTGGCGACCGCTGCCGGTTGACGGCCATCCGGTTGTTGGCCCATCGGTTGCGAGGCCAGACGTCTATGTCGCTATCATGCACAGCGGCGTATCATTGGCACCGATTGTGGGTGAATTGGTCGCTCGGGAGATCATTAACAACGCACCGACATCACGTCTCGCAAATTACCGACCGAGCCGTCAATTCAAGAACTATCGCCGGTACTAGTTGCCTATATCTATCCACGTAAAGACTCTTTGACGACGAACGTGAGCGTCGGCATCATCGCGCCCTTGAAAACAACATCAATAACAACGCTATTCGGTTTCGTGTTCTGGCTATTGGCAATGCCGGTAGCCGCGGAACAGGTCATTGAGGAGATCGTGGTCACCGCGGCAAGGCGTGCCGTCACCGCCGATGCGCTCTCGCAGGCATCCACCATCGTCGTTCCCGGTGACAGCGGTGCGGAGGCATTGTTGACGGAGACGCTTCGCAATGAGGTCGGTGTATTCCTTCAGCAGACCACGCCGGGACAAGGCGCACCCATCATCCGGGGTTTACGTGGCTCGGCCGTTCTACACCTTGTTGATGGCATGCGCCTCAACAACGCTATCTTCCGCAGTGCGCCGACGCAGTACCTTGCGCTTGTTCCCGTTAGTGCGACCGACCGTATCGAAGTGTTAAGGGGTGGATCGGCCTCGCTGTATGGCACCGATGCTGTTGCAGGTGTCGTCAATGTCGTTACCAAAATGCCGAGGTTGGTAGATCGCGGCAGCGGTACAGGCGGTTTTGTTGATTTACGGTTGGATGCCGGCTCACAGACGCGCGTTGTGATGGCTGGTCTCGAGCATGGAACGGCACGTCTCGCCGCGCGCTTCAGCGCTGAGTATCACGATATCGGTGACCGTCGGATAGGCGGCGGTGAGCGGCTCACACCATCGGATTACCGAGCGATTGGAATGAGTGGCGCGGTCGCAGGACGTCTAGCGAACCAATGGCGATGGTCGTTCGGTGCGCAGTTTATGGATCAGCCGTCTACGCCCAGAGTCGATGAGCTCGTGGCGGGATTTGAGCAAACAACGGCTTCGTCTTCCGAGTTCTTTTTCGCGCCTAATCGTCGTTCG
>JBCAZE010000077.1:0-14303 GCA_039700805.1 Pseudomonadota bacterium
AGTGATGGGCGCCCGGGGCCGGTCTGGCGACAGCTCTTCGACGGTTATCAACTGAAGAAGACGGTATAGGCAAGATGGACACACAAGACGACCGAATCGAAATGGAGTTTCCTCAGCGTTTTGCGATCAAAGCGATGGGTGAGAACAGCGATGATTTTGCGACGCACGTGACCGCGTTGATCATGGCGCATGCCGGTCAAGATGCACCGCTCGAGTTGACCGAGCGCAACAGTAAGAATGAACGGTTTCGATCGGTCACCGTAGAGATCATGGCGACCAGCCGCCAGCAACTCGACGCCATTTACCAAGCCCTGACTGATGACGAACGTGTGCTGATGGCGCTCTAGGCATGACCACGCCAGTACAATTTCTCGGACACCAGCCTTATGAGCCGTTGTGGCGCAAAATGCAGGCCTTCACCGATGAACGAGATCACGACAGTGAAGATGTGGTGTGGTACTGCGAGCATCCACCGGTGTTCACGCTTGGGATGGCCGCTAGCCGCGAACATGTGCTCGCTCCTGGTGATATTCCACTAGTCGCTATCGATCGCGGCGGGCAAGTGACTTACCACGGACCCGGCCAACTCATGATCTACCCGCTGCTCAATGTTCGGCGCGCGAAATTGGGCGTCAGAGGGCTCGTCAGCGGTCTTGAAAATGCTGTGATCGGATATCTTGGCCGACAGGGTATTGAGGCCGTTTCGCGGTGCGACGCACCCGGCGTTTATGTCGATGGCCAAAAAATCGCGAGCATTGGCCTGCGAATCCGACGTGGCTGCTGCTATCACGGCATGGCATTCAACATTGATATGGATCTCGAGCCATTTACTCGAATCAATCCTTGCGGCTTTTCCGATCTATCGGTCATCGATCTCGCATCACTTGGGATTCAAAAAGACCTAGAATCCGTCGCGACGGCGCTGACGCCACTGCTCGCCGAATCACTCGGCTTACCGCTCGAACACAGTTAGCAATACCGCGGCTTCTGACCTAACTGTTTGCGTAAGCCCGAAGCTCAGCGAGTCGCTCATGCGTCCCGCTGTCAAACCACGCCTCGACAATCTTGAATCCGCCGAGCTTGTTCTGCTCGGCCGCTTCGCGCAGCAAAGGAACAACGGAAAAGCGCTCAATCTCTTGGTGTCTGAAGAATCGCGGGTGATAGCAAGCGATGCCTGAAAACGTCAAAGCGGCATCGGTGTCATTCTTCGCCAAACCGTCCTGTAAAGAGAAGTCTCCACTCGCACGGTAGCGCGGGTTGTCAACGAGTCCGATCGCCCCATCGACACCCTGCGGGAGAACGGACTCAATCGATGGCAGCATAAAATCCGTCCAAATGTCGGCATTGATCACCCAGAAAGGTGCATCGTTGAGGAGCGCGATGGCTTTGGCAATGGCCCCGCCAGTGTCGAGTGTCGGAAATCCCTCCGCACTGTAGATGACGTTCACACCCCAACGACGACCATCGCCGACGTATTCCGCAATGTGCTCGCCGAGCCAACCGAGATTAACAATCACACGCTGTGCACCGGACGCCTTAAGCATCGCGAGATGACGACCGATAAGCGTCTCACCGCCGACCTCGACAAGCGGCTTGGGTGTTACATCCGTGAGCGGTCGTAAGCGCTCTCCGCGACCCGCAGATAACAAAACGCACTGGGTCACTGATCGAGCCTTGGCAAAACGCGTTGCTCGATCAAACGGATCAGCCAGGCAAGCTCGGGATAGGCCGACAACAACGCCGTAATGTAGCCAAGCGTTCGCGGCACATCCGGCAGGTAGTGCCATTTATCATCACGCAATGCGAGACGTGCAAAGATGCCGGCAGCCTTCAATTGCCGCTGAACACCCATGAGGAAAAACCAACGCAGGCGCTGAGTCTGACTGACATCTTGTCCATGCGGTGAATGATCCAGCCATGCAATCGCCCAACGGGTCACCTGCTCCATTGGCCATGCCACGTAGCAATCGCGTAACAGAGAGACGAGATCATAGGTGTACGGACCGTACATGGCATCCTGGAAGTCGATAATCGACAACGTATCATCGTCTCTGACCATGAGGTTGCGAGAATGGTAGTCGCGATGTACAAAAGCGTTCGGTTGCGAGGCAGCGTTGATCACCAACAAATCCGTCAGTGCCTGCCAGGCCTCGAGGTCAGCATCACTCAATTCGATGTGCAGATGGCGCACACATAACCAATCGATGAACAACTGCATCTCTCGTCGCAATTGCGCTTCATCATATGCAGGACGCTGCGCGGCAACATCGGCATTCATTGATTGCATCACATGCAGCCACTGGCCCGCCTGCTGATAATAGAAGTCCACCATTTGTGGCTCAGTCGTTAGCCGACTGAGCAATGCCGTGGCGCCGAGGTCCTCTAGAAGCAGAAACCCTTCATCCAGATCGGCCACATACACCTTGGGCACCGGCGCACCAACCGCTGCTAATAACTCGGCAACCTGCACAAAAGGACGACTATCCTCTCTTGCAGGCGGCGCATCCATCAGTACGGCCGTCTCGACCGCGAACGGAGAGCGTTCAATGACAACCCGAAAATAGCGCCGAAAACTGGCGTCTTCCGAGGCCGGTACGACCTCTCGCGCAACGACGTCATGCGCGCGCAACCACGCGATACCGGCTTTGCGCCTTGGATCCTCTTTTTCGCGGTGTTCTATCATCTCCCCATGGTACATCGACGGGCCGAGTCGCCAAAGCGGGCCGGCACACACGCGACGATTGATTTACAATCTGATCGCTAGCGAAACATGCCAGGAATCGTCGCTATTAACGCAGCTCACCTCACAATCTGCAGCGCAATTCGCGCGTCACTGTTGTTGCTCGTTATCAGCGCAACGGCGCAGGCAGACGATGCGCCAGACGTCTGTTATTCACCGGATGGCCCACCGATCGCCGTTGTCGATAGTGCGCCGCCGTTGGCAGCGGAACAAATCAACCTTGAAGCGGGTCGAGGGGAGATTTCACTGACCGGAGATGCCGTCTTGGAAAACGGCGTCAGCGCGAGCAACGGTAGCTTCCGAGTAGAGGCCAATCAAGGCACGTATCAACGCAACAAGGGCGTACTCTCCCTTCTGGATGACGTCCTTTATCAAGGCGGGGGCGCGACGATCAGCGGTGGGGCAGCTGTCTTCGACTATCTTTACGGCCAAGTCGAGTTTACGGATGCCGAATTCAAACTTGGAAACGGGGCATCGCGCGGCGCAGCCAGCCTGCTACGAATCAATCGAACCGGCAATATCCGACTCGAAGAGTCTCGTTACACCTCATGCCCCGAGGGTCGCGATGACTGGATGATCAGCGCGAAAAAGATTCGGCTCGATACCGATAATGGCGTTGGTGAAGCCAATGGCCTGACACTGCGTTTCAAAGGCGTGCCGATTCTCTACTCGCCCTACCTATCGTTTCCGATTAGCGCGAAACGAAAAACCGGGTTTCTCATTCCCGAAATCAGTCGCTCGCGTCGCAACGGTTTCACGCTGGGCGCCCCTTGGTATTGGAACATTGCACCCGCGTTTGACGCGACGATAACGCCGCGTTATCTCTCCAGTCGCGGTGCGCAAATCGACACAACATTTCGTTATCTGACACCAGTAAGCCGAGGCGATATTCGGGTGGCCTATTTGCCCGACGACGACATTCTTGGCATCGACCGGACGCTCTTCGAATGGCAGAACACCAGTAATTTTGCTGGTCGTTGGCAAGCATTTGCGGATGTTACCGATGTCTCGGATACCGCCTATCTAGAGGACCTCGGCGGTAGCTTAAATAGCGCCAGTGCCACCCATCTCGATCGCAGCGTTGGTCTTCGCTACCGTGGGCCTTATACCCAGGCTGAAGCTCGCCTCACCCATTACCAAACCATTGATGCGCTCATTAGCGCTGATAACGAGCCGTATCGTCTACTACCGCAAATCCGCGCGAATACGCTGTACGACAAATTGCCGGGAGGTGTTTCCCTGCAGTTAGAAACGGAGTTGACGGCGTTTGACCGCGATGTCGGTATCACCGGACAACGCTACCACGTCGCGCCGTCGATAGGCCTCGATATCGAGCGCAACGGTTTTTATTTCCGGCCGAAACTTCAATGGCTCTACACCCATTACAAACTCGATCAAGACACAACAACCGGTGACACGTCACTGACCCGAAGCATGCCAACCGCCGAATTCATGACGGGCCTGACGCTAGAACGCGATGTCGATGGCGGGCGCTATCGACAGACCCTGGAGCCACACCTCTATTTTGTACACGTGCCGTTTCGGGATCAGACAGATATTCCAGTCTTCGACACTATCGTACCGATCGCCAGTATCGAGCAGCTTTATCGCAGCAATCGTTTCATCGGGCTTGATCGCATTGGCGACACGGACCAAGCCACATTCGGCATTACAACCCGCTTGATCAGTAATGAAGACGGCAAGTCGATCCTGACCGCCACTCTCGGCCAGAGTCGCTACTTATCAGAGCAAGCCGTGTCACTGCCAGGCGTTGTCGACAGTGTGGGTAACTCATCGGATTACATTGCCGAGTTGCGTCTTAACGTGTGGGGCAACTGGAATCTCGATCTGTCACAACAGTGGAACTCGGAGCGCTCGGAGACGACCAAGTCTGAGATCCGCTTGCAGTACCTGCCCGGCAAGGATCGTGTCGTCAATCTGGGATATCGGTTCCGTAGGGATGCGATCGACCAGGGTGATATCTCGTTCTCATGGCCAATTTCATCGCGCTGGAACGCTGTTGGGCGGTATAATTACTCATTCCGAGAAGACACCTCCCTGGAGCGATTCTTCGGACTGGAATACGAAAGCTGTTGCTGGGGCGTCAAGATTGTCTCCCGCCGCTTTATTAGCCGCCGAGATGGCACCGCGGATTCCGCGATTGCCATACAGCTGGAACTCAAGGGGCTCTCCAGTGTCGGAGACTCCGTAGATAGCTTGTTAGAGAACGGCATTCTCGGCTACCAAACCAATTAGCACGGACTTAACGTAACGATGATCAGAAAAAGTTTGACCTTGGCCGCCGCAGTGTTTGCGATGTCAGCAACGTCAGCGCAAGAGCCGGCGAACACAGGCGTCCTATTGGATCGTATCGTCGCCGTTGTGAACGATGGCGTGGTCTTGCAAAGCGAGCTCGACAATCAAGTAACCGCCATTGCCAAACAATTGGCAGGGACCGAGCAGTTGCCGCCAGAAAATGTCCTTCGTGAGCAGATTCTTGAGCGACTGATTGTCGATCAGTTGCAATTGCAACGCGCTGAGCGAATGGGTATTCGCATCTCCGATGAGATGTTGAACAACGCGCTGGCGGAAGTCGCGCGCCGCAATAACATGGCCTTCGAAGATCTGCCCCAGGCGATGACCGCGCAAGGCCTGTCGTATTCGACCTACCGTCAAGATATGCGTGAGCAAATGACGATGGATCAGCTTCGCCAGATCGAAGTTTTTCGGCGCATCAATGTGACAGACCGGGAACTCAATCAATGCTTAGCAAGAAACGAAGACAGTTTCGGTGCGAATGCTGAGTTCAATTTGTCGCATATTTTGATTGGCGTCTCAGGCGCTGCGACGGCGGACGAATTTCGCGCAGCCGAGGAAAAAGCCAACGCACTGTTTGACCAACTACAAAGCGGTGCTGATTTTCGATCGCTCGCGATCGCCAACTCAGACAGCGAGACCAGCCTAGAAGGCGGCGCATTGGGGTGGCGCAACGGTGCGCAGATTCCAACCATCTTCATCGATGCAGTACGCGAGATGAAGGACGGTGACGTTTCCAAGCCCATTCGGAGCGGCAGTGGCTATAACTTGATTCGACTCAACGAGACGCGCGGCGTAACCGGCCGGAGCGAAATTCAACAAGTGAACGTCCGACACATTTTGATCTCGCCGAATGAGATTCTCGATGCCGCTGCTGCCAAGCAGAAGCTCGAAGACATTCGTGCGCAGATTGTCAGCGGTGAACAAGAGTTCGAGGATCTCGCGAAGCTGAATTCCGATGACCCAGGTTCAGGCAACCTCGGCGGCGATCTTGGTTGGACGGAGACCAATATCTTCGTGCCGGAGTTTACCGCTGTTGTCGACAGTCTCGAAGAAAACGTCTTGTCCGACGTCTTCCAATCGCGCTTCGGGTTCCACATCCTTGAGGTGATGGGTCGCCGCATCTACGACAACACCGAAGAGGTAAAACGCAACGAATGCGCGCTTAGCCTTCGCAATGCCCGTCTAGGCGAGGAAACAGAGCTTTGGTTGCGTCGCATGCGCGATGAGGCCTTCGTCGACAAGCGCATTTAATGTGAAGCCACTCGCGCTGACGCCTGGCGAACCTGCCGGCATCGGACCAGAAATCGCCCTGAAAGCGGCGATGCAGCCGCTGCCGCGGTCAATCATCGCCATTGCCGACCCGGCCTTACTAGCCGCACGTGCTGAGATGATGGGTCTCCCGGTAAGACTAGCGCCGGCCGAGGCCGCCGTGGAGCAGCATCAACCAGGTGTGCTACCCGTTCTTGCGGTGCCGTTCGCGCAGCACGATTGCCTCGGTAAACCATCCACTGAGAACGCTGCTGCACTATTGTCGACATTAGATATCGCTGTTGCGGGTTGTCAGGACGGTCGATTCGGTGCGCTAGTCACGGGGCCGTTGCATAAGAGTGTCATTGCCGATGCAGGTTATGCATTCCTTGGCCATACCGAGTACCTCGCCGAGCGTTGCCAGGCGGCGCTACCTGTCATGCTGCTTGCCAATGAAACGATGCGCGTCGCCTTGGCAACAACACATATGCCGCTTCGCGCCGTTGCCGATGCCATTGATCAGGACATGCTCACCGCGACGCTGGACGTTGTTTTCGATGCTCTAACGCAACGTTTCGGTATTCCGGACCCGTCGATTGCCGTGTGCGGCTTGAACCCACATGCTGGCGAAGGACGACATTTGGGCGATGAGGATGAAGACATCATTCGCCCAGCGATCGTGCATCAACAAAGCCTGGGGCGTCGTGTCTCTGGACCGCATCCGGCGGATACCGTTTTCAACCATGCCGGCAAAGATGCGGACTGCATCTTAGCGATGTTTCACGATCAAGGATTACCGGTCATTAAGTTCGCAGGCTTTGGTGACATCGTCAATATCACGCTAGGGCTGCCGATCATTCGCACATCGGTTGATCATGGCAGTGCGCTCGATATCGCGGGCAGTGGCGTTGCCTCTGAGACCAGTCTGCTCGCTGCCATTCATGCTGCTGCGAGTCTTGCGGCGCATCAGGACGCAGACTAATGCGGGCGCGAAAGCGATTCGGGCAGAATTTTCTCATCGACGATGGTGTGATCAACCGAATCCTGGATGCGATTCAGCCGAAGCCCAAAGAACACATCGTCGAAATTGGGCCAGGTCATGGCGCACTGACCGACTGGCTTGTGCGATTTGCGGGAAAACTCTCGGTGATTGAGATCGATCGCGATCTTGTTAAGAAACTAGTGCAGAAGTATCAGCAAGACCATGTTGAAGTTGTCAGCGGCGACGCACTAAAGGTAGATTTCAGCGCGCTCGGCGAAGACATCCGTGTTGTGGGCAACCTCCCCTACAACATTTCAACACCGCTTTTGTTTCACCTAACGACGCACCGCCGGCACATAATAGACATGCATTTCATGCTTCAACGTGAAGTAGTCGAACGAATCGTTGCACCACCCGGCAGCAAAGCATATGGGCGACTCTCTGTTATGCTACAGCGCGAGTTCGAGGCTGAGCAGCTCTTTGATGTACCCCCGGATGCGTTTAACCCAGCACCCAAGGTTTGGTCATCCATTGTCAGACTGACACCCGTTGATACGAAGCCGCGAGTCAACAGCGAACAACAATTCGCGCAACTCGTATCGCAAGCGTTTTCACAACGAAGAAAGACGATCCGAAATTCCTTGAAAGGACTGTTATCCGCCGATCAAATCATAGCGGCCGGATGCGAGCCTACGGCGCGGCCAGAGGTCTTATCGGGCGACGATTTCGTGAATTTGGCCAATAAATGCACAGTTGAATGATTGCGCCGGTCACCTCGCTCTGATCAAATGCACCAATGAGCGACGAACCGCCAATTCAGATTACCGTTAAGACACGTTATCTCGATGACCAGAGTGACCCGGACTCGGAGCGTTTCGTCTTTGCCTATACCATCCGTATTCGAAATAGCGGGCATGACAAAGCTCAGCTGCTACGGCGCCATTGGGTGATTACCGACAGCAACGGTAAAGTCCAAGAGGTTCGAGGCGACGGTGTTGTTGGTGAACAGCCGAAACTCTCGCCGGGCGCAGAGTTTGAGTACAGCTCCGGCGCTATCATTGAAACACCTGTGGGCACGATGCAAGGCAGCTATCAAATGCGCCGAGACGATGGCAGTGAGTTCGACGCCATCATCCCACCCTTTACTTTGGCGATACCCGGCATTCTTCAATAGCCCGAACCACGATGGCTATCTACGCAATAGGCGATATTCAAGGTTGTTACGACCCGCTGCTCGCATTGCTAAAAAAGCTAGATTTTGACCCCAATAAGGATACGCTCTGGCTGACGGGCGATCTGGTCAATCGCGGGCCGAGTTCTCTCGCGACGCTCCGGTTCGTCAAAGGACTTGGTGACGCCGCTGTTACGGTACTCGGCAATCATGATCTGCACTTGCTGGCGCTAGCAGAGAAACCCTCGGCCAATCGCCAAAGAAATCGCAGTGCACTCCGCGCCATTCTTGACGCACCCGATGCCGACGAATTGCTACATTGGCTCCGTCATCGACCGCTTCTTCATTATGATCCATCACTGAATAAGGTATTAGTCCACGCTGGAATTCTACCGAAGTGGAGCGTCAAGAAGGCAGGCCGACGCGCAGCAGAAGTCGAAGCCCTGTTGCGCGGCGATGACTATCAAGCGTTGTTCCGTGGCATGTACGGCAATAAACCGGCGTTGTGGCATGGCAAACTCAAAGGGATAAAGCGCTATCGCTACATCGTCAATGTATTCACACGCATGCGCATGATCACTCGCCGCGGCGGTCTAGACCTCAAGACTAAAGGCACGCCAGACATGGCATCGGAGTTCAGTAAGCCTTGGTTTCAAGTTGACCACCAGCGCAAAGACTGTGAGGTGGTTTTTGGTCACTGGTCCGCGCTCGGATATTTTCGTCGTCATGGCGTGATTGGGCTGGATAGCGGCTGCGTGTGGGGTCGCTGTCTAACCGCGCTACGTATCGATATACCGGACGCCAAACCTGTCACAGTTCGCTGTCATCGCCGCTAACGTGAGACCTATCAACATTCTGATTGCCGATTCGGAACTGCGACTTCAAGATCAAGTCGTTACAATGAAGCTACGCTACCTATGGAGAAAATGATGTCGGGCGAAACCTCACCGATGCCAAGTCTCTTTTCCTTTAATTTGCAGCAATGGATCGATGATCATCGTGATCTCTTGAAGCCACCCGTCTGCAACCAGCAGGTATTCGAAGACGCGGGTTTCATCGTCATGGTGGTCGGCGGGCCGAACAGCCGCGACGACTATCATTATGACGAGGGCGAAGAGTTTTTCTACCAACTCGAAGGCAGCATGATGCTGCGGACGATCCAGGATGGAAAACGCGTTGATATCACTATTGGCGAAGGTGAGATCCTGTTGCTGCCCCCTGGCATCCCGCATTCACCGCAACGCTTCGAAAACACGGTCGGATTAGTCATCGAGCGGCAACGCCAACCGCATGAGCTCGATGGGTTCCAATGGTATTGCGACCACTGCGACCATCTACTCTATGAAGAATATCTTCACGTTAACGATATCGTTGCACAACTTCCGCCGGTTTTTGACAGGTTTTACAGTCAGGCCTCGCACAGGACCTGCCCGGCATGCGGAACCATTAAGCCGGCGCCGATCGACTAGACACAGACATGACGCAATCGAAAAAGATTCACCCAATTGCGCGCATTCTCGATTTCGATGGTGATCAACCATCCTACTTCGGCGTGGCCCCAGCAGATGCACAACCCATGCGGGCGGGCGGCTTCATCGGCGACACGCGAGAAGGCGGGAGTTGCAACGCCTCTGTCCTATCGATGAACCCGCACTGTCATGGCACCCATACCGAGTGCATCGGGCATGTTGTCGACAAACGTGTGCACGCCATTGACATGATCCCGAACCAACCACTTGACGCTTTGCTCGTCAGCTTGGGGACAACCAGCGCACGGCGCTGCAAAGAATCGCTACCGGTATCCGCTGCGCCACCGGATCGGATCCTGACGCTGGCGTCGCTGCAGAGCGCCATCGGACGCAAGCGTATTCCGGAGGCGTTGGTTGTGCGCACGCGTCCGAATCCGACAAGCAAACGTACCCAACACTATCTAGATAGCAGCGATTATCCGTTCTTTAGTGTGGACGCTGTTCAGTGGATTGTTCAGCGAGGCGTGAAGCATTTGTTGTTGGATACACCCTCTCTCGACCGTCTCGACGATGGCGGACGCTTGGAGCTGCATCGAATCTTCTGGAATTTGCCGCGCGATACACGGCAGCTGACGCGTGATGCACGCACCGATGCGACGATCACCGAGATGATCTATGCAGCGAATACCATCGAAGATGGTCGCTACAAACTCGCGCTGCAGCCCGCGCCCTTTAAAGGGGATGCCACACCCTCCAATCCCATTCTATTCAGGTAGCTGATGCACCATGTCTCTCGACCACAACAACGACAATACCCACTCGCTCGATGTATACCGTGATCGGTTTCAATGGCCGCGGCAGGATAATGGCGAGCGCACCACGTATCTCTGTGGTAATTCCCTTGGACTACAGCCCATTGCTGCTGCTGAACGAGTCGCCGAGGTCCTAAAAGACTGGGCTGAACTCGGCGTCGAGGGGCACTTCAACGCAGAACGATCCTGGCTGAATTACCACGCCCAAGCGACGCCGTTACTCGCAGGGCTACTGCATTGCGAAGACGACGAAGTCGTCGCGATGAACACACTCACCGTAAACCTCAACCTGTTGATGCTGAGCTTCTATCGGCCGACACCGGAGCGCTTCAAAATACTCATCGAAGAAGATGCGTTCCCGTCTGACCAGTATGCTGTCCAGTCACAGCTGTCGCTACAAGGCATCGACCCCAAAGACAATATTGTCATCTGGCGAAGAAACAACGGCGTCTACAACCCCGATGATCTGGCCAACCTCCTGGCTTCAGACTCGGAGATTGCGATGATGTTGATCCCCGGCGTGCAATACCTGACTGGAGAATGGCTAGACCTCACTCGCATTGCCGCCCTTGCTCGCGAATATGACGTGACGCTTGGCCTCGACCTCGCCCATGCAGTCGGCAACGTGCCGATCGACTTGAACGCTATCGATGCGGATTTCGCTGCGTTCTGTACCTACAAATATCTTAATAGCGGACCTGGAGCCATCGCGGGCGCGTGGGTCAATCGACGCCACCATGGCAGCGATGTCCCCCGGCTACATGGTTGGTGGGGCAATGACGAATCCAACCGGTTCGAAATGCGCAGTACGTTCTCGCCCGCACCAGGCACCGAAGTTTGGCAGCAAAGCAATCCGCCGATTCTCGCACTGGCTCCAGTCGTTGCATCGCTGGAAATGTTCGATGCCGTCGGTATGCCAGCACTTCGCGAAAAGTCCACGGTGCTAACGGGGACTTTGCGCGCCCGTATTCAAGAAGAGTTAGGGGATCACATCGACGTGCTCACGCCGAGCGAGACCTCGCGGTACGGCGCCCAACTGTCATTGGCATTGCGCACCAGCGCATCCGACGGCCGACAGGTTTTCAACCATCTTCAGCAACAAGGTGTGATTGGTGACTGGCGTGAACCGAATGTCATTCGGGTTGCGCCCGCGCCTTTGTACAACAATCTCGACGACGTCAATCGACTCGTCGACGTGCTGCATGCAGCGATTCGAGCGCTATGAAACTTGACGGTCAATCGATAACCCTGCTCGGTGCTGGTTTAACCGGCAGCCTACTTGCGGTGATGCTATCGCAGCGTGGTGCACGTGTGACCGTCCTGGAACGTATGGCAGACCCACGCGGGCGGGATGTGTCCGCTGGGCGCTCGATCAATTTGGCCATGGCCGCGCGCGGCATGCGCGCATTGAAAATGATCGGGTTGGAGGACCGCGTCGTCCCGCTGATGTGTCCGATGCCAGGCCGTATTCTGCATCGTCTGGACGGCTCACTTCAGTTCCTTCCCTATGGCACACGGCCTGAAGACGTGAATTACTCGGTGAGTCGGCGTGGCTTGAACGAACTGCTATTGGATGCGGCAGAGGCGGCCGGTGCAACGTTACGCTTTAACCAGCGTTGTGAGGACTATGATGCCGCGACGCATCGACTAAGCATCACAGATACAAGCGGCGACCCGTTTCGTTACGAGCTTTCCGTCGAGCGCGTCATCGCGTCGGATGGCGCAGGATCGCCAACACGCCGGGCGCTAGCCCGGCAAGGCGTTATCAACACGGATGAATCTCTGCTCGACCATCGCTATCAAGAGATCGTTGTCCCTGCAATGGACGGCGACTACGCTATGGACCCCAGAGGTTTGCACATTTGGCCACGCGGCGAGCACATGATGATCGCTTTGCCTAACCCGGAGCGAGACTTTACGGCAACGTTATTCATGCCCGAAACAGCAGATGACGATCACGCCTCGTTTCAATGGTGGCAAGACAACACGCGTGCGCAAGCGTTCCTGCAGGTCACATTTCCGGATTTGGTGCCACTCATCGAGAACTTAAGCGATCAAATCCAAAACCACCCGCTGGGCGTCATGGGAACAGTGCGATGCTCTCGCTGGCATGTCGATGACCGATGCCTTCTGATCGGGGATGCCGCCCATGCGATCGTGCCGTTTCACGGGCAAGGTATGAATGCCGCGTTCGAAGACTGCGTTGAGCTCATGAAATCAATCGACAATGCGTCCGAATGGGGCGATGCATTCAGTTCATTCTCAGCGCAGCGAATACCTGACACTGATGCCATTGCTGAAATGGCGCTGGAGAATTACCGAGAGATGCGCGATACCGTTCGGGATCCGGGGTTTCAGCTGCGCAAGGCGCTCGCGTTGCATCTAGAGCGCGAGTGTCCAGAGCACTTCATCACACGCTATTCGATGGTGATGTTTCATGCCGAAATACCCTATGCCGTCGCGCAGGAACGGGGCCGCATCCAAGAAGCCTGGCTAAGGGCGCAAACCGATGGCATGGCCAACTTTGACGAGATCGATCTCGATGCTTGTGTGCGGTTGGCGAGGCGCACATTCTCAAGCCCAACAGCTCTCGGTTGACGTCGAACGACGATTTCGTACAAGGCGATGTAACCTTTTCGGCAAAAGCGCGCTATAAGCAAGCAAGTCGAATCTACAACGGAGTTTGAATATGCGAATGCTCTGCAAAGCCATCTTGTTGATGGTCCTGCCGGTCAGTTGGGTACTAGCCAATGACGATGCAACACCCGATGCATCGCAGTGGTACATCCATATGGATTTCCAAGCGATGCGCGACAGTGGCGCAGGTAAACCAGTCTACGAGTGGATGCGCGAGGAAATCTTCGAAGAGTTGAAGGACGATACCGGGTTCGATGCCGACAAAGAGCTGACATCGATTACCGCTTACAGCGCCAGCGAGGACGACGCGACGATGATCGTGCGCGGCAAACTACGGAGCGACTCTCAGGACAAACTGTTGGCGGCGCTGGCGGTCAATGGTGACACCGAAATCGGGCAGTCCGGAAAGATGAACTACTTCCGTATTCAAGACATCGATGTTGAGAATGAAGAGCTGCAGATCGACACGGATGTCATCTTTCTCACCTTTGACCGCAAGAACACTTGGATTCTAAGCACTAGCCTTGAGTCGTTAGAATCGGCCTTCGCATCGAATGCTCGCGCGCTTGGGTCCGCGGCCGACTCGCTGTTGGTGCTCTCGGCGAAAAATCCGATTGTACAAGGCGGCGTCAATGCCGAAAAAATGAGCGATCAGTGGAACTCCGGCATGCTACGCAACACGCGACAGATTGCGTTCCGTCTCGCCGACAACCGTGGCAAAGCTGATATGTTGATGCGAATCACGGCCAAAGACGAAACGACGAGCAACGCGCTAGCGTCCATCGTGCGCGGGTTGATCGGACTCCAGGCGATTTCGTCAGACACCAATGAGACGCTGAGCAAGCTCTTATCGTCGCTGAACGTTGAGTCTGATCAACAGGGCCTGACCATCGGCTTGACCGTCGATCCCGACGAGCTATTGGTG
>JBCAZE010000078.1:0-14290 GCA_039700805.1 Pseudomonadota bacterium
AGCCTGTGGTGGTGGCGCTCCCGCTAAGCGGAGAGGGCAATCCCGTTCGACTGTTAGACACAGACACCGAGAACCCGTCTCCGCCAATGCGAAGACGGGTTTTTTTTGTCCAGTCGATGGCCGGAGCCATCGCCTTGGGAAGAAATAGGAAGAAGTCATGCAAGCGCCTTTCGACATTCTCGCTGACATGGATACGCCGGTTTCGGCGTTTCTCAAGTTGAGCGACCTGAACCCCGGCTACCTATTGGAAAGTGTCGAGCAGGGTCAGCGCCTTGCGCGTTTTTCGTTTCTGGGATTTGGCCCTCGCAAGGAGGTTCGCTTGTCGTCAGACGGCGTGTTGCTCGATGGTGACTGCATTGCGACACCGGATAGTCAGGCGGCGTTGTTGGATGTGTTGCGACAAGTGGTCGACGATCTGCCTGCGCTCGCTCCTACGGTTGAGGACTTACCGTTTTCCGGTGGCTTGGTTGGGGTGGCAGGCTACGACATCGTACGCCGTTTCGAGCACCTGCCAGAGGCGCCGCCGCCGGCGGCCGGCATTCCGGAGGCCGCGTATATGGCGACGGAATCGGTGCTTGTGTTCGATCATTTGACACGTCGCGCCGCCTTGCTACATTCCGGGACAGAAGCGGCGCGAGAAAAGCTGCGTCGCCAGGTGATCGCCCGTCTGCGCGGCGGTATTCCGGGCGGCAGTGGATTGCCGGCAGATTTCTCTGAGCCGGTGGGTAGTCTTAGCGAAGCGGAGTTCTGCGAGCGCGTCGAGGCTGCGCGTGAGCACATCGCCGCGGGCAATATTTATCAAATCGTTCTATCGGTGTGTTTCGAAGGAAGAACAGATATCGCACCTTTCGAGGTTTATCGGGCGCTGCGGTTACTGAATCCATCTCCTTATATGTTCTTCTGCAACTTCAGTGATTTGAAGGTGGCAGGGTCCTCGCCAGAAGCTTTGGTTCGGCTAAATGGGCGTGACGCGGCACTGCGTCCGATCGCGGGAACGCTACCGCGCGGCAAAGATGAGGATGAAGATCGACAGCACGCGGAGACGTTATTGGCCGATCCAAAGGAACGTGCCGAACATGTGATGCTCGTGGATCTAGCACGTAACGATCTCGGCCGCGTGGCTGCCTCCGGAACGGTCGAGGTGGATCCCTACATGTCAATCGAACGATATAGTCATGTCATGCATATCGTCAGTGGTGTGCAAGGGGAGCTGGCAGAGGATAAAGACGCCTTTGATCTTTTCGCCGCGGCATTTCCGGCGGGCACGCTCGTTGGCGCACCGAAAGTCCGGGCGATGCAGCTGATCGATGGTTTCGAGCCGGTCGGTCGTGGACTCTATGCGGGTACCGTTGGTTACTTTGGAAAGAATGGTGATATGGACCAGGCCATCACAATCCGGACCATGGTGTTTACTGAGGGTAAATACAGTTTCCAAGCTGGCGCAGGTATTGTCGCCGATTCTGTCCCAGAAAAAGAGTACAAAGAAGTGTTGGCTAAGAGCGCCATTCTGAGGCGGGCGCTGACGCTGGCAGGGGAAGGCCTGTGATTTTGAAAGACGCAAACGACTGTCGTGTCCTGATGATCGACAACTACGATTCGTTTACTTACAACCTCGTTCAGGCATTCGCCGCGCAGGGGGCCGAGCTTTTGGTTTACCGCAACGATGCCATAACCCCGGAAGCGGCGGTCGCATTGGCGCCGACGCATGTTGTCATCTCTCCGGGGCCTGGTCGCCCTGATGAGGCGGGGCAATCGCTCGCGATGATCGAGGCATTTGCGGGCAACGTACCGCTGCTCGGCGTTTGCTTGGGTCACCAGAGCATCGTTCAGTATTTCGGTGGTCGCATCATTCGCGAACAACGACTCATGCACGGCAAAACATCGGATATCGAACATGACGGGGAAGGCGTATTTGCTGGATTGCCCCAGCCCATGAAGGTCGGGCGTTACCATTCGTTGGCCGCCGAAGCGGAGACGCTCCCTGATAGTTTGAGCGTCACGGCACGCACGGCGCGCGGCGAAATCATGGGCGTTCGACATCGCGATTTGCCAGTCGAAGGCGTGCAGTTCCATCCAGAGAGTGTTCTCACCCCGGAAGGAGATGCACTGATGGGTAATTTCTTGGCGATGGGAGGCAAGTCATGACGGATAGTTTGAAGCCGTTACTCGAGACGCTTTTGGAGGGGAATGACCTCACAGAGGCAGAGGCATCCTCCATCATGACAGCGTTGGCTGATGACTCAGTAGCGCCGCCGCTGGCCGGCGCGCTGTTGGCCGCACTGCGCGCCAAAGGCGAAACTGCTGATGAGATTCGAGGCTTTGCTGCGATTATGCGAGCGCGCGCCGTGAAACCAAATCTCGACCGGTCACTGCCACTGGTGGACACCGTGGGCACTGGCGGCGACGGCTCAGGCAGTTACAACTTGTCGACCGGCGCCGGTTTGTTGGCGGCCGCAGCAGGCGCGAAGGTCGTCAAGCATGGCAACCGTTCGGTATCGAGCAAATCAGGCAGCGCCGACATGCTGGAATCACTCGGTCTTTCGCTACCCGTGCCTGTCGATCGAGTGGCCGAGTGCTTGGATGCCAGTGGTTTTACGTTTCTCTTCGCGCCCGCGTTCCATCCGGCCATGAAAGCCGTTGTGCCAATACGTCAAGCGATGGGCGTCAGAACGGTATTCAATGTTCTAGGTCCGTTGACCAATCCTGCATTACCACCGTTTCAGTTGATCGGTGCGTTTAGTCTTGAGGTTGCTAAGCTGATGGCGGAAGCGCTCGCAGGTCTTGATATTCAGCGTGCATTTGTTGTTCATGGCGACAACGGATGGGATGAGGCGACACCGGTCAGTGCATTTACGTTGTTTGATGTGACACCTGGACGCGTCGAGATCAACGTTCGTGCACCGGAGGACTATGGTGTCGCGCGTTGCGATGCGCTCGCGCTCGCTGGAGGCGACGCCGCGGCGAATGCGACCGCGCTCAAGGCGGTGTTGAGCGGTGACGATACAGGCCCGCATCGTGACGCACTGTTGATGGGGACCTCACTGGTACTTGAGGTGGCTGGACTTGTCGATGACCCATTGGCCGGGGTTGCGCGTGCAGCCCGCGCGATCGACGACGGCAGCGCATTGGCGGTTTTAGACAATCTCGCGGCTTTTTCTCATGGCTGACTTTCTAGCGCAGATGGCTGAGTCGAGCCAAGCGAGAGTCGCAAAAGCGATGTCAGAGCGAGATTTAGATCGCTTGGTGCGCCTTGTCGATAGCGCTAGCTTGCCCCCACGTTTGGTATTGTCCGACGGATTCGATGTCATTGCCGAAGTGAAAGGGCATTCCCCCGCCGAAGGTGAGCTCGCCGACGAAGCGAGCTTGGACCGCGTCGATTTGGCGAATCAGTATGCGGACGGCGGGGCGATGGCGGTCTCAGTGTTGTCGGAGCCCACGCGCTTCGCTGGCAACCTCGCGCATGTGGCGACCGTTGCTCGCACGCTGGCCGAGCGGCAGGTACCGGTCATGCGTAAAGACTTTCTGGTGTCGCCCTATCAAATTTATGAGGCGCGGCTCTCGGGTGCGGGTGGTGTTCTTCTGATCACTGCGATGCTCGATGATGCGCAGCTTGAGGCGATGTTACTAACAGCGGCCTCTTTGTCACTCTTTGTGTTACTGGAGTGTTTCGACGAAGCGGATATCGAGCGCAGTGCCGCATTGCTTGGGCATCCCACCGCGATTGATATGATCGATGCTGGGCAACTGCTGCTCGGCGTCAATACGCGTAACTTACGGACGCTAGCCGTCGATACCCATCGACTAGCAAACCTTGCGCCGCGACTGCCGACAGGTGTCATCACCGTTGCCGAGAGTGGATTGAAAACGGCGTCGGATGCCGCGCGGGTGGCCGAGCTCGGATATCGTGCTGGGTTGGTCGGGACGGCACTGATGCGGAGTGATGATCCCAAGGGATTGATTCGCGCTATGCGAGAGGCAGCGAACTGATCATGTGGGTCAAGATCTGTGGTTTAACAACGGCGGAGTCGGTTGCCGATGCGATTGATGCCGGTGCTGACGCTGTCGGCTTCGTGTTCGCAGAGTCCGTCCGAGCAGTATCTATCGAGCAAGCGATCTTGCTCGCAGGCATCGCTCGTGGACATGCGGAAGTGATCGCCGTGATGAAACACCCATCGGCTGCGCTCGCCGCCGAGGTTCAAGCCCGTGTCCAGCCCGACCGCGTTCAGACAGATACAGCGGACTTTGAGACGTTGCGCTTGCTTCCGGGTATTTTGGGCACGCCCGTGTATCGAGACAGTTCGGCGATCGATGCGAACAACCTTCCGCCAAGGTTTCTATACGAGGGTGATGTGAGTGGCAGCGGTACCGTTGCCAACTGGCAGCGTGCGCGATCGCTTGCGAGCGCGGGCGAGTTGATTCTTGCGGGTGGCTTATCGCCGGCGAATGTCGGCGGTGCAATCGAAGCGGTGCAGCCTTTTGGTGTCGATGTGTCGAGTGGTGTTGAGGCCGCGCCCGGCGTTAAAGACGCTGCGTTGATCAGAGAATTTGTGCGTGTTGCCAAGGCAGCCGACACAGCCTATTGAAGAGAAGGGATAACGAGCAATGACGATAGAATTTGATAGTGCGCAAAAGCAATCGATGCTGGATGCGTTGATCGCGGGTACGTTGCCCGATAAGCGCGGCCGATTCGGCCCGTTTGGTGGTCGTTATGTACCGGAGACGCTTGTGCCAGCGCTGGAGAAATTGGATGCCGGGGTACGCCGTTATCTGCCGGATCCAGCATTCCAAGCGGAGTTCAAACAAGAGCTTCATCAATGGGTCGGTAGACCAACAGCATTGAGTCATGCACCGGGTCTCAGCAAGGCTTGGGGTGCCGATGTTTGGTTGAAGCGCGAGGACCTTGCACATACCGGTGCGCACAAAATCAACAATGCGATCGGTCAGGCATTGTTGGCCAAGCGATTGGGTGTCAAACGGATTGTCGCTGAGACGGGTGCCGGTCAACATGGTGTTGCGTCGGCCGCGGCTTGTGCTCGCGTCGGGCTACCTTGCCGGGTCTATATGGGGGCTGTCGATATTAGTCGACAGGCTCCGAACGTCGATCGGATGCGGCGCTTAGGGGCTGAGGTGGTCGCCGTCGAGTCGGGCGATAAAACGCTGCGTGCGGCGATCGACGAAGCGCTGAGGGATTGGGTCTCAGATCCCGATGAAACTTACTATCTGCTCGGTTCCGCGGTAGGTCCGCACCCTTATCCTTTTCTTGTCCGCGAGTTGCATCGCTGCATCGGGGATGAGGCGCGTTCGCAAATGTTGTCGCAAGCTGGGAAGCTGCCTGATGCGGTGTTTGCCTGTGTCGGCGGCGGTAGTAATGCGATCGGCTTGTTTCATGCCTTTCTTGCCGACAAAGATGTCGAGATTGTCGGTGTAGAAGCGGGTGGTAGCGGCAGCGGGCTTGGACAGAATGCAGCCACGTTGGCAACGGGAACACCAGGGGTGTTGCAAGGGAGCTATACCATGATCCTGCAAAACCCTGATGGACAGGTGCAAGAAACACAATCAGTGTCCGCCGGCTTGGACTATTCGGGCGTCGGGCCAGAACATGCCTTCTTGCAAGCGATCGGTCGTGTGAACTATATCGCTGCGGGAGATGATGATGCGCTGGATGCGTTGGATGAGTGTTGCGCCGAAGAAGGGATCTTAACGGCGCTAGAGACAGCCCATGCATTCTCAGGCGCGCGTGACTGGGCGAAACAAAACCCCGGTAAGACGATTCTAATTGGCAACTCAGGGCGCGGCGATAAAGATATGCCTACCCTGACGCAACACCCGACAAGGAGAGCGCACAATGGCGGCGCATAATCGAATCACGGAGGCTGTTCGCGATGCAGCCAAAAATGGCGGCGCACTGGTGCCTTTCGTCACCGCGGGATATCCGGCACTCGATACGTTCATTGATAGCTTGTTGGCGATCGCACCTCACGCTGCAGTGATCGAAGTGGGCGTGCCGTTTTCGGACCCGATGGCCGACGGTATGACGATTCAGCGATCGAGTCATCAAGCAATCGAAAATGGCGTCAACCTCAAGTGGATTCTCACTGAGTTGGCTGCTAATCGCGAGGCGATCGATACGCCGATTGTGTTGATGTCGTATCTCAATCCTATGCTGGCGTTTGGTCTCGACGCGTTGGCGAGTGCGGCTGAGGCAGCCGGTGTGTGCGGCTTCATCGTACCAGACCTGCCCTTTGAGGAGTCTCAGCCGGTGCGTGATGCATTGGAGGCCGAAGGGCTGGGGTTGATCCAGCTCGTGACGCCGGCGACACCTGATGATCGTCTAAAGATGCTGTGCGAGGCCAGTCGCGGTTTCGTCTACGCCGTGACAATCACCGGAATCACTGGTGGTGGGGCTGGCTTGCCTGCCGCCGTGACCGACTATCTCGCTGACGTTAAGGCGGCTTCACCACTACCTGTTTGTGCGGGCTTCGGAATCCGCAATGCAGACGACGTTGCTGCTGTTTGCGCTGCGGCAGATGGTGCAATCGTCGGTTCCGCACTGGTCGAGGTGTTGGAGTCTGGCAAGGATGCAGGTCAGTTTGTGGCGTCTCTCAAGGCTTAATGAAGAAAGTTTTCACGGCCGACAATCTCGTCACCGTCGCGCATTTTCGCAATGTGTTGATGGCGGAGGGCATCGAGAGCGAGATCCGGAACGCCAATCTTGGCAGTGTTCTCGGCGAGGTCCCGTTTACCGAAGTGTGGCCGCAGCTTTGGGTGAAGCATGCGCTGGATGCCCCGCGAGCCCGTGAAATTATTGAGGCTATGCAGCAAGAAGATGATGTGCCGGGCGTTCCATGGCGGTGTGCGCATTGTGGCGCCGACAACGAAGCGCAATTCGCCGCTTGTTGGCAGTGTGGAGCGCCAGACTCGTCGCTCGAATAGCGGGTTTTTCTTGTACAATAGCGCGCTAGCGACGCTGTCAATGCGTCGAATACCAAGCGCCTGCCTTCGCCGTGGGCTATTTACCGGAGTTGTGTTGTGCGTTGGATAATGCGTTCCAAAATCCATAAAGCGCGGGTCACCGAAGCAGACGTTAACTACGTCGGTAGCATCACGATCGACCGTGGCCTCATCGAGCGCGCGGGATTGTGGGAGAACGAGAAGGTACTGGTGGTTTCCAACACCTCAGGTGCCAGACTAGAGACTTATGTGATTGCCGGCGAGCGGGACTCCGGCGTGATCTGCATGAACGGTGCTGCGGCGCACCTGATCAGTGAGGGTGAGGAGCTCATCATAATGGCCTTTGAGTTGACTGATCGGCCGCTCGCACCTTGCGCGATATTGGTTGATGAACGCAATCGGTTCGTGCGCTATTTGACCGAAGCACCAGCGACGACACCTTAGGAGAGCTTTGTGATTATTCTTCTGTCCCCGGCTAAGACACTCGATTACGACAGCAAGGCGCCATTGAAAAAATTCAGCGAGCCTCAGTTTCAGAGTGAGTCGCTGAAGCTCATTGGTCTGTTGAAGAAGCGATCGGCGAGCGAGATTCGCTCGCTCATGAAGCTGTCGCCGGCACTCGCTGAACTGAACGTTGAGCGCTATCGGGCGTTTCGCAAAGACCCCGCGCCCGACATGACGAAGCAAGCGATCTACGCATTCAAAGGCGATGTTTATCTCGGTCTCGACGCCACGACTTTAAGCGCGCGGGATATCAATTGGGCGCAAAGACGCCTACGCATTCTCTCCGGCCTTTACGGTGTATTGAGGCCCTTGGATCGGATGCAGCCGTATCGGCTGGAAATGGGCACCCGTCTTCAGAACGCGCGCGGTCAGAATCTCTACGATTTCTGGCAATCCCGTCTGACCGATGCGCTTGCGGGCGAGGTCGCACAGGCAAAAACCAAGCTCTGTGTGAATCTTGCTTCAAACGAGTATTTCGGCGCCATTGATGCCGACGCGCTTGGTGCTCGAATTTTGACCCCTAAGTTTCTGGATTACAGTCGTGGTGATTACCGTTTCTTGAGCTTTTTCGCGAAGAAGGCCCGAGGACTCATGGCGCGATGGCTGATTGAGGAACGTGTGACCACCGCGAAAGCGATCGCGGACTTCGATGTTGATGGTTATCGGTTTTGTCCCGAGCGCTCTTCGACGAATCAGCCGGTCTTTATCCGCGACGCGAACGACAAATAGGGGTATCAGGCAACCCGTTGTGACCCCGACAGTAGGGCCTCGCGAATTTCGATCGCCAGCACTCGCATGCTCTCAGAGCTGTCTTCTTCACCAACATACACGGGTGGTTTGCGCCGCAGGCCAGCCCAGTTATTGGTTTCGATCACGCATTGTAAGTAGCGAATATTGCGGTTGATCGCTTCGATGTAGGGATTGCGCCCGTCGAACAGTGGCTCGATAAATCGGTAGGTCTTATCGAACTCCTGATCCAGTCGCTTACGAGCGCCTTGCTCAAAAAACTTCGGCGTTTTTCTGAGCAGGTCCTCGCCAGAGGCGTAGACCAACTGTGCCTCGCCCGCATCATTCGTTTGCTGTGCAACGCCGCCGATCACAAACTCTTCATACAAGCGGTCGCGGCACTTCTCGAGATAGCAGCGATCTGCCATTTGCGCGAGAAGATCACCGGTGCCGATGATGCATCCGCTTCGGATATCTCGAGGATTGCCAACGGCGAGGCCGCGCAGATCGATTTCGTAGCCTGTGAAATGAACCAGATCAGTGGCGAGCGGTACTTGGTCCCCCAGCCCTATCCGGTTCAAATAATGAGTCAAGAAGTCGGCGCTTCGTGACACATGGGTGCGGGTAAATTCCGCGCCGTTTCTGACATGGGCATCTCGCTCATGATGACGGATATAGCCCGCGTCATGAAACAATGAAATGATGATGGCGAGTTCCGCTCGGGCGGCCCCGAGTTGCAGATCTTCCGCTGCGACAGACTCATAGCCAGCGATCAAGCGTGCTACTGCCAGCGTCATGTCGAGTGTGTGCTGCACGTCGTGATACGTCGTGTCACAACCGAAATAACCGGGGAATCGTCCGGTGAATAAACGCTCGAAGTCGTGGAACGCGAGCCACAATCGGTCGAAGGCCGCGAACGGGTAGGTGTCAATAAAAATAGCGCGCACGGCGTCTCGCACATCCGTCATGCTGGATACATCGACGGTGTCTGTGACGTCATGATTATTGCGACGGTCTTGAGATGGCCGTGGCAGCATGTCTGTGGCGGTATTGGTCCGGTGCAAATTCAGTCCGCTGTCAGCAATCATCGAACGAGCGCCCAGTGTAGTGCATGGCATGACGCAATGGCGCACATGGGATGCTTTGCCCAAACTCGCGGGTAACGCGCGCCGTATTTGGGAATCTTATGCCGCAACAATGCCCGCACTTTCGAGTAATGCATCAATGCGGGCAGGGCGCCCTCGAAAACTGACAAACGCATCGTGAATGTCACGGCTGCCGCCCACTTCCAGAATATGTTCACGGAATGCACTTGCGATGCTCTGATCGAAAATATCGCCCGATTCATTGAACGCGGAGAAGGCGTCAGCGGCTAGGACCTCTGCCCATTTGTAGCTGTAGTAACCCGCTGCATAGCCACCGGCAAATATATGCGTAAAGCTGTTTTCGAACCGCGTCTCTTGGGGCACCGGCACCAAGCTTGTTTCCTCTCGGACTGTGTTGATGATGCGTTGGACGTGTTGTGTGTGGTCAACCCCGGTTTCGGCATGCAACGTAAAGTCGAATGTCGCGAACTCCAGTTGTCGCAACATTTGCAAGCCGGCGCCGACGTTTCGTGCGGATAACAGCAATTCAAACATTGATTGCGGTAGCGGGTCGCCGGTTTCGAAATGACCGCTGCATCCCGCCAGCACATCATAGTGCCAAGCGAAGTTCTCCATGAACTGGCTCGGCAGTTCGACTGCATCCCATGGAACGCCATTGATCCCAGCGATCGTTGGGTAGTCCACACGTGTGAGTAGGTGATGCAGCATGTGGCCGAACTCATGGAACAAGGTCACGACATCGTTGTGAGAAAGCAATGAGGGTGTATCACCGTCGGCTGGCGAAAAATTACAAACCAGATAGCCGACTGGCAGCGTGACGTCATCGGCCAATGAAGAGCGGATGACGCACTCGTCGATCCAAGCCCCACCGCGCTTACCGTGCCGCGCATAAAGATCGGCGTAGAACCCACCGATCACGTTGCCGCTCGCCTCACGTACCGTGAAGAATCTAACGTCTGGGTGCCAATCGGATACGTCAGTGGCTTCTTCAAGGGTAAGCCCATACAGACGTTTCGCAAGATCAAACACACCGTCAAGTACGCGTTCCGCCGGAAAATAAGGACGTAGTTTTTCGTCGGAAATCGAGAAGCGTGACTCTTTATAGCGCTCGAGATAGTAGGAGACGTCCCAAGCATTGAGTTCATGCCCTGCAAAATCGGTCAGGGCTTCCAGCTCCTGTTTGGCAGTGGCTTGGCTTCGCTGACCAAGGTCGGACAAAAAGGACAGCACCTCATTGACGGACCCCGCCATTTTTGGCGCCAATGAATAATCAGCGTAGTGGTCGAAACCAAGCAATTCAGCGAGTTCTTGGCGTGCCGATAAAATCTCGATGATCAGTGCGCTGTTGTCGTAGGCGGGGTCGTGCTGATCGCTCACCGCGGCGCGCGTCATCCAGGCAAGATAAAACCGTTGGCGCGTGGCGGCATGATTGGCATGTGTCATCACTGCCTGGTAAGTCGGCTGGCTAAGATCGAACAACCAACCCTTGCGCTGAGCGGCTTCTGCAGAACGCTTCGCATGTTTACGGACGTCTGTCGGCAGCCCCGAGATTTCGGTCTCGTCGGTGGTGTGCCATTCCCATTGGTCGCTACAGGCCTGAACATGATTGGCGAAGGTCGCTTGTAAAGTGCTGAGACGCTGAGCGATGTCGCGGTACTGCGATTGCCCATCGTCGTCGAGGTCAATGCCGGCCAACCGAAAATCGCGTAGTGCGTGACTGATCACTTGCTTTTGTTGTGCATCGGCATCTGCGGGCAAGTGTTCAGCCACCTGCTGATAGCCGAGGAATAGTCCGCGATCCTGTGATAGGCGAGATGAAAATTCAGTAACCTTAGCGAGCGCATCGAGATAGGCGCTTTGCCACTCGTCGCTGCTGGAGACCATATTTAAGTGCGAGATCGGCGACCAGCGTCTGCTGAGCTCATGCAGTATCGTTTGATGGCCATGCACCAACCCTTCGAAGGTATACTCTGGCGCGGCCGTCAATACCTGCCAGGCATCCGAGAGTTCGCGCAACATGGCCTCTGTTCGCGGCTCGATGTCCGACGCAGAAATATTTTCAAAGTCGGGCAGGTCGAATAGTGGCGCCTGAGTTGTAGCTTGTGTTGAAGACATCTGGTCGAATCACAAACAAATTCAGAAAATTATAGCATGTCAGTTTCAGCGCGCGGAACGTTGATACGACAGTAAGGAGCTCCGTGGTGACAACAACAGAAACATTTGACCTCATCGTAATCGGCGGCGGCAGTGGCGGTCTTGCGCATGCGCAAAGGGCGGTCGAGTACGGCGCTCGCGTTCTCGTGATCGAATCGGGAAGGCTGGGCGGGACCTGCGTCAATGTCGGCTGCGTTCCTAAGAAGGTCATGTGGTATGCCGCTAGTCTTGCACACGATAAGCATCTCGCTGCGGGTTATGGTTTTGAAGCCGGCTCTGCGGCGCATGACTGGGCACATCTCAAAGCGGCGCGTGATGCTTATGTCAAACGTCTAAATGGCATCTACGAAGGTAACCTTGAGCGAAAGTCGATCACTGTGGTCAACGGTCGCGCACGTTTCATTGACGCTAACACTGTCGCGGTGGGCGACGCGACATACCGTGCAAAGTATTTGACGATCGCTACTGGCGGATACCCGTTGTTACCGGACTTGCCAGGCGCTGAAATGGGAATGACATCGGACGATTTCTTCGACCTTGAGGAATGTCCTGGACGTGTCGGCATTGTCGGTAGCGGCTATGTCGCTGTTGAACTCGGCGGCGTTTTGGCGTCGCTCGGAGCGGAGACCACCATCATGTCTCGCTCACAATATTTGATTCGCTCGTTTGACGATATGTTGCGCGAGTCTGTCGCCGGTGCGCTTACCGAGGACGGTGTCAAACTGGCCCATGATGTCATCGCAGAACGTGTGGAGCGTGATGATGACGGTCTTCATCTTATCGCCGAGGACGGGCGTCGTTTCGGTGGCTTCGATCGGTTGATCTGGGCTGTCGGCCGGCTGCCGGCCACCGGTGACTTGGCATTGCCGGCGGCGGGCGTTGTGACTGACGCGGCGGGCTTTGTTCCTGTCGATAAATACCAGGTCACCAATATTGAACATATCTTCGCATTGGGTGATGTCACCGGTGCCGTCGCACTCACTCCCGTTGCTATTGCCGCTGGTCGACGACTGGCCGACCGGGTGTTCGGAGGTATGGAAGGACGGCATCTTGAGTACCGCGATATTGCGACGGTCGTATTCAGTCACCCACCCATGGGCACGGTTGGTCTGACCGAGGCCGAGGCAAGCGCTGAATTTGGCGACGCTGTGAAGGTTTACACGTCGCGTTTCATTCCTATGCGCTATGCGCTCGGTGACCATAAGCGCAGAGCGGCAATGAAATTGGTGACCGTCGGAGACGAAGAGCGCATTGTGGGTTGTCATGTATTCGGCGATGGTGCGGATGAGATGATGCAGGGCTTTGCAGTCGCGATTCGGATGGGGGCGACCAAGAAAGACTTCGACGATACGGTCGCAATCCATCCGACCAGTGCCGAAGAACTGGTGACGATGCGTTAGCGGCATACCGTTCATCCTGGACATAAAAAAAGCCCGTCGGGTATTGCACCCGACGGGCCCGGTCAATCGACAGGGGGGGATGTCGATTTACGGCGCGACGAAGTCGTCGAGCAGGATCAGACCGAGTTCAGTCGCCATCGGCAATGGATCACGTGCCACCGCGGTGTAGACACCGCCGTTCGCAATAGTGATCGTCGCAGGGCCGATAGCTGCCGTTGTCATACCAGTTGGTGTGACCGTGACGTCATAGCTGCCAGCAGCCAGTGACACGTATCCTGTTTCGGCTTGGAACGGTACGTCAGTAAACGCAGGCGCGACGGTCGTAATGTCGGTGCCTGGCTCTGTGACAAAGATGTCAACATTGCCGGCGCTCGGCGAGCCGTGGATGATGCGGACCTTCGCCTGAGTAGCGATCGAACGGCGGTCATCAACCAGCACCTGCGCGCCAATCGTTGCCAACGGCCCGATTGCATAAACTGAATATTCAGTGCCGGCATCCAACGTCAGATCAGCATCGATGACGACCGTGCCAGCGTCGTTAGCGGGCGTTACTTTCACGTTGTAGTCCGCCGCCGGTACATCGACAAAGCCGGTGAAATCAGGGAAGGCGAGATCTTCAACGAGCGGGGCGGCGAAACCATCGTTGACAACGATGTCGACGGGCGGTGCGTCAGGGCTGTTGTGAATGACGCGCAGCGAAGCGGGTGTGCTCACATCTAGGAATTCGATAGCGCCTGTGCCGTCAAGGCCGACCAAGCTGATCGGTGATGTGCCGTTGCCGGTATTCTCGACCGCGCTCAGCAGCAGGTCGGCTCCGGCGGCCAGCGTGAGTGTGCCGGCGTCATAGACGACCGTCGCTGGATCATCAGCGATCGTGACGCGAACCTGGTAGTCACCACCGGGTACTTCAATCGGTCCAAGGCTCTCACCAAAAGCAAATGTGCCCACAGGTGTTTCTGCGGTCAGGTCAGCACCCGGGGCCGTTGCGAAGACGCTAACGGACGGTGCGTTCGGTGCCGCATGGACAACTTCCAGGCGTACATTGCCGGCGTTAACCGCGGTTTGTGGGTTGCTGATGATCAGCGGCGCAATGCTGGCCACTTCGCCGATAGCAATCACAGAGTAGTTGGTCGCGCTTTCTAGCGTGATATCCACGGGACCGATGACGGTTGTCGCCGCGCCCGGTGTCAAACCATCCACTTGGACGGAGTAGGTGCCTGGCGTAACGGTAAGGAAGCCTGTGCCTGCTTTGTAGTCAGCGTTTTCAACGGTGATCGCACCATCGATCAATACGTTAACGGCAGGTGCATCTGGCGATGCGTGCAATACACGCAGTCCTGCAGCGGGCGGCTCGTCCGGCTGAATCGCCGCAGGCGCACTATCGTCATCATCGTCGATAATCCCGCAGCCAGCTAATGCTGTCGCCATCATCGCGGCTACCAGTGGCAA
>JBCAZE010000079.1:0-12561 GCA_039700805.1 Pseudomonadota bacterium
GATGAGGCAGCCGTCGCATAAGAAGGCTCGTTGCGAATGGCCCAGAATGCAACGCCTGCAGAACCGCAACGCTTCAAGGAAGGCGTTCATTATCAGCGTTTCCGTCCAACCAAAATGACGGTCGGCAACGGCGAGACCATCGAAGTCGCCGAGATCTTTTGGTATGGCTGTGGCCACTGCTACAACTTAGAGCCTGTCATCAATCGCTGGGCGCAAGACTTACCGGAAGACGTTGACCTCGTGAAGCTACCCGTCGCATGGCCGCAAGCAGAGCGCCACGTTCAGGTGTTCTACACGATCGAAGCCTTGGCCGGAATGGGTGTGATTGAGAACGTCGACCAAGTGAACATGGCCGTGTTCGATGCGATTCACGTCAACGGCGCTCGCATGGTACGCGAAGAAGAGATCTTCCAACTGACCAAACGCTTCGGTGCGGATAAAGAATCGTTCGAAAAGGCGTGGAATTCATTTGAAGTCAACACACGTATCAACCAAGCGAAAACGTTAACGCGCGCATACGGCATTCAGAGCGTACCAGCGGTTGTCGTCAACGGTAAGTACATCACCAGCGAAGTCGCTGCGGGCGGGAAACAAGAGCTTCTCGCAGTCATCGACGAGTTAGTGGCAAGCGAACGCTAAGCACTGACTTCTCAGAAGATAAGCAAAGCCGGTACGCGAAGCGTGCCGGCTTTGTTTTGGGTCGTAGAATGCCGGGGAGGCCTTGGACGGCCGCGGGTGGCGGGATTGTTGGCCACTAGTCATCCGGTAGCGTGACCGCCATCAAGGAATGACTGTAGGTTTCTACCGATTCCTCTGACCTGAGTTCGACCAATTGCACAAGCAGCGAGTGTTTTACGCCGATCACGATCCGCTCCATAGCAAGCGTAACGTCAGTCTCGTTGATGCAAATCCGTTCCGCACTCGCTCGCACATAAGAGCACTGGCCATTGTCTCCCGCTAAGCGCTCGTACAGCGCTTTCTGGTCGAGTACACGAACGCTCAGCACGCGCATCGACACTGATAGCTTGGGCTGCATGCGCCCAGACCGACCATCCTCATCAATCGCAAACCAAGCACCTTCCGGTACTGTCATTCGAAAATAAGGTGTCGACACGACCTTTGTTGTTTGGGCTTCGCAGTAGGTTTTCGGCGATCCTCCAGGACCGAGGCTCGGATTCGAACAGAAATCACTTGTTGACGTACCTACTCCTGTCACCGCCGTCAGCAAAAACACTGTCTCAAACCAGCCCATAACCCGTTACCCATTCTGCTCAGCGATGATCCTGAACCTGCCGTCGCGGCCACGCTGCCAATACAGCCTTCGCCAGATCGTGATCGGTTCAGCGTCGCCGCGCTTCGTTTGCTGACGGAATCGGGTTAGAAACACATCGGTGTCCTTGTCGGCAAGAAACACGGACAGGGAATCGATTTCGATAGAAAGCGACGCGGCATTCGCCAACGCCGCTTGACGTCCCGCTCGCCACAAAGAATGTGACATGCCGAATCGCGCATAGTCGTCAACGAAAGCATCGAAATACGCCGATTCATCGCCGCTCGCGAGTGCATCGCGCCAAGCGTACAAAGTCTCGCGTAACGCATTCAGCCTACTCGTCCGGGGCCGCTGCCAGTCGACACCATCAACAATGATCACTGGCGTTTGTTGTGGCGACAATCGGCTGCCTAGCGCCAAAATACGCTCATTAACCAATGCGACACAGCCATCAGTATCGAGAGGCGGGCGAATATTGTTGTCCGGGTCGATACCGTGGATCCAAATCCCATCTCCCGTCCGGCGTTGTAGTCGATCCAGCACATTCGGGTAGTCGAGTGGAAATACACGAACACCGTAGCGTGGCGGCAATCGCGTGCTATCGAGCTCCTCGACAATCCAGTAAATACCCAACGGCGTCTTAGCGTCGCCGCGACGCCGTTTATCAAGACCTTCGGTGCCGATCGACACATAAAAGCCATCACCGATTTGCCAGCCACCATCACCGCGGGTGAGCAACCAAGCAACCGATCGCTTTCCGTCCACGACAAAGATCTCTTTAATCGCTCTATCCAACGACAAGACGCTCGCTGGCAGTGTCGCGGGCTGCGTTGGTGTATGCGTTGCCACCCACTGCGCGCGTGCATCAGCCCAGAGCGGCGCAAGATCTTTAAACGCGCGGTTGTCACGTGTGGCGTAGTTGCCAGATGCCATATCGCCAAGCTCGACCGTCAATTGGGCTACAAGATGTGAATCCGCCGTCGCCGCCAGTGACTCGAGCTGTTGCTGTGCGACCGACATACGTCCTGCGAGCACTTCCTGCATAATCGCTCGAACGCCCGGCTCATCCGCCATCACGCTGCCGACACCAGTCACCAGCGCGAGCACCGCGACAAGGGCCTTACAACGCATCATTAGACTTTGGAGAAAAAGTCTCTCGGGTAGACTTCGTGACTTCCTGTGGTCAGCCCTTGTGCGATCCACACAGCGTTCTGATCACCGGAACGCGCGCTAACGGCACCAAGATTCAGCTTGTAGGGTCTATCCATAGGCTTTTTGTTCTCGTCACGAACAATCAACACTTCTGGGCGCAGTCGATGATCATGGTCTTGCGATAACACGATCGCGATCTCACCAGTATTCAGCTCGACGATGCTACCGTCTGGGAATGTGCCCATTGCTTGAATAAAACACTCCACATGCAGCCTCGGGAACTGCAGCCCGGACATCTTATTGAGCTCACTCATTGCCTCGGCCGAAGACAATGCAGGCCTGTAGGCTGTCTTACTCAGCATCGCATCATAGCTGTCGACCAAACCCGCGAAACTGCCATAGTGAGTGACATTGTCTCCACTCAATCGGCGCGGATACCCCGAGCCGTCGATGCGCTCATGGTGCTCCCGCTGCATCTGGCGCACACGCGGTGTGATGCCAATCATGCGATCCAACATCTCGTTGCCGAGCTTCACGTGGGAACGCATCGCAAGCCGCATTCGATCCTCGAAAACACCTTCGTGCTCTCTTACCGATGCGGATAAACGAGAAAAACCAACATCAAGCAGCAGACCACCGCTCGCGATATCCAGCACGATCGGCGGCGCCAGGCGCAGATACCGCGCGAAAATAGCAGCCCAAACCGCGGTCGAAATATTTCGATCGTTCGGCTCGGGGTCCGCCTTGTTGATCATCGTCATCCAAGCAACCGAATCTGGATCATCAAGGATGCACTTAACCAACGGTTCAACAACGCCGCGGCAGTGACCGGCTTCAACACGTCGCCCGCGCGAAAGCGCCTGCAACAAAACAATCAGCTTGGCGCGCGCATGATTGAATGCTTCGGCAGTACGCTTTACCGCATCGTTGTGTTTTTGTTTTTTGTAGTCGTAGGGATCGAAATCACTCAAGAGATCATGCAGGCGATCACGCTGCGTCTCGACGACTCTGGCGGTCGATTCACTGGCCAGCAAACGCGCTCGCGCTGTGATGGATGAACTCACGTGAGCAGGATCGATGTAGACCACTTTGCAGTGGGTCTGCAGCATTTCGATCTCTGCGACGGTCAAAATCTCGAAGCCCTCGTACTTGAAGGGCGTCTCCGCCCACGGACGATCGAGCTCGGCAACATACATGCCAAGCTCCAGGCGTGAAACATTCACCATCTGATATCGACTTTTTTCGCCGAAGTCCATCATGTCCCTTGCTGTCCGTAGCACCCAAAGGTCTTGAGTTTGAACCGAGAATAGCCCATAAGAGCGCTTGTTGCCGCAGATCGGCATCAAATTTTGAGGTTTTCTGTTGGTCCAATCCACAAATAGCACTGCACCATCCGAGGGCAATATCCACTGGGACGCCATTGTCATTGGTGGCGGCCACAACGGACTGACCTGTGCCGCCTATCTTGCGCGCGCCGGTCGAAAGGTCTTGGTGCTCGAACGCCGGGAAGTGGTTGGTGGCGCCGCAGTCACCGAGAGCTTCCATCCGGGCTTCAGAAACTCACTCGCGAGCTACACCGTCAGCCTACTTCACCCACAGGTAATCAAGGACCTCGACTTACACCGTCATGGATTGCGCATTGTCTCGCGCCCCGCTGGTAATTTCCTACCGCTACCGGACGGCCGTCATCTCCTCACAGGCACCACAACCGCCGACAGCGCGGCGGCGTTCCTCAAATTTTCCAAGCGTGATGCGGAACGTCTGCCCGCCTATTACGACTGGTTAGAGGAAGCGGCGGACATTCTCCGCGCGCAAGTCTTGTCGACGCCGCCCAACGCAGGCAGCGGCATTAAGAGTTGGTTGAAAAGTGGCCAGCTCGCTTGGCAGCTCAGCAAGCTATCGCCGAGTGCGCGAGAGAGTATTTTTGATTTATTCACGCGCAGCGCGGCATCCATACTGGATCGGTGGTTCGAAGACCCGCACATCAAAGCACTATTCGCGTTCGACGCAATTGTGGGCAACTTCGCGAGCCCGTATGACAACGGTAGTGCGTACGTGCTGCTCCATCATGTATTCGGCGAAACCAATGGCGTCAGCGGCGCTTGGGGGCATGCCATCGGCGGAATGGGTGCCATCACCCAAGCGATGGCGGCCTCCGCAGAAGCACACGGCGCCGTCATTAGAACCAATGCATCCGTCGCCAGAATTGCGACGACCGACGGGCGCGCAACCGGCGTCGTGCTCGACAATGGTGAAACGCACTACGCCAAACAAATCGCCGGCAGTGTGACGCCGAAGCATCTGCTGCTCGATCTCTGTGATGACGCAGACCTCCCCGAACAAACGAAACGCGTGATCAACGCGACCGAGTACGGATCTGGTACGTTTCGGATGAATGTTGCGCTCGATCGCTTGCCTTCCTTTACCGCACTGCCCGGTGACGGCCCGCATCTCTCATCCGGCATCATCATCGCGCCGACAATGGACTATATGGAGCGCGCTTATTTGGATGCCAAGCGAGAGGGCTGGTCTCGGGAACCCGTCGTCGAAATGCTGATTCCAAGTACACTCGATGACTCATTGGCACCAGACGGGAAACATGTTGCCAGCCTTTTTTGTCAGCATGTGCAGCCACAACTCAGCGGGGGCAGGCACTGGGATGACCATCGCGATGAAGTCGCACAGCTGATGATCAACACAGTCGATGCGTACGCACCGGGTTTCGCAAGTAGCGTGCTCGGCTATCAAGCACTCTCACCGTTCGATCTTGAAAAGAAGCTCGGACTCACAAATGGCGACATCTTCCACGGCCGTTTATCGCTGGGGCAGTTATTCAGCGCGCGCCCCGCGCTCAGCATGGCTGACTACCGGATGCCGATACCCGGCCTGTATCTTTGTGGTAGCGGTGCACATCCAGGAGGCGGTGTGAGTGGTATTCCTGGGCATAACGCGGCACGGGAAATGCTACGAGACTGAAGCGCGATAGGTTCACATCGCCGGCCTCTGGCATACTTGCCACATGAACACAGCCACCTTAAGTGACGCTGACATCCAAACGCTGATGCAGCGTGCAGCGAATCTACAAAGAAGCGGACGAACAGCGCATGCTGCCGAGACGTTACAGACCCTCATACAGGGTGCGCCAGATCACTACCCAGCACTTTGCGCGCTCGCCTCTCTTTGCGCGAGCAACGGCCAACTGGACGTTGCCTTGCATTATGCAACGCACGCAAGCCGGGTTAACCCAGAGGGCTTTGAAAGCCTCGCCCTGATCGCACAATTGCAACAGCAGCGTGGTGACTTCGCCGCCGCGCGTGAGGCGATGGAAGCTGCCGCGCGAATACAGACCGACAATGATCGTATCCACTTTAACCTCGGCGTACTGAGCGAGCAGCTCGGTGACACAGCAGCCGCGATGACCGCCTACCGACGAGCGGTATCCTTAAACGGGGACAACCTGGATGCATGCGCTAACCTTGCGATGCTCGAACTCGCCGCAAACGAGGAAGACAATGCGATTCGCTTGTTCGCCAAGGTGAATGCTGCAAAGCGTGGTACAGCCTCCATGCTTGAGAGCGGCGCAACGCCGCCCAATCTGCCCGACGCGGAGGGCCTCTCATCTCGCTTTAAGATGAAAATGGACCTCGAGCAACTCGTTTGGTTGCACGATCAGAACAAACTGCCGGATTACGCCAGCGAATTACCAGACGCACTGCGCCAAGCACTGGCTGATCTTGGCGATGATGAGCCCGACCAGGACGCTTTCCGACGACAGCATCCGCGCCATCATTGGAAGACCCACTGGCAGCTCGTGAATCGTCTGCACAACCGCCCCATAGTGGTACCAGACGGCGACCGACCGGATGGCCCATTGATCAATCCGAATCTGGACTCAGCAGCGATCAGTGAGGCCTATTTTTCGTCAACACCGAATCATGTGGTGGTCGATGACTTCCTTACTGACAGTGCATTGGACGCTTTACGCCAGTTCTGCCAAACCGCAACGATTTGGCATGACCTTCGCCGCAACTATCTCGGCGCGTATCTGGCCGATGGCTTTGCGACGCCGCTGACGCTCGGGATTGCCTACGCACTGCGACGCGCGCTGCCGGAGATCTTTGGCGCGCACGCACTGACGCAGGCATGGGGCTACAAATACGGCGCCGCGGTCAATGGCATCGGTATGCACGCAGACGCGGCAGCGGTGAACTGTAATTTCTGGATCACCGATGACGCGGCCAACCGCAATGCAGATAACGGTGGGCTCTTGATCTACAAAAAGGCAGCGCCGCTTGAGTGGGACTTCAATACCTTCAACAATGATGCGGAGGCGATGCGGCGATTTCTTGGCGAGGACATTAACGATCCGATTCGCATACCCCACCGTGCGAATCGCATCGTCATCTTCAACTCGAATCTTTTTCATCGCACCGACGACATTCACTTTAAAGATGATTTTCTATCACGACGCTATAACATGACGCTCCTGTACGGACGTCGCGAGCGTCCCGAGCGATAACGCTAAGAACAACACGATTGGCGGGGAGAACACGATGGCAATGCTGATTTCTGGTTTGGTGCTTTTTTTAGGCGGACATTCGATCTCGATATTTGCGCCTGACACACGCGATCGACTCGCTGAAAAACTGGGACCATTAGGTTGGCGCGTTGTTTACAGCTTGGTTGCTTTGGCGGGCGTGGTCCTTTTGTCCAAGGGCTATGCAGCCGCCCGCCTAGATCCAGTCGTACTTTGGGTCCCACCGGTTTGGACTCGGCACCTCGTTGCAGTGTTGATGCTGCCGGTATTCGTGTGCTTCGTGGCCGCTTACTTGCCCGGTCGAATCTCCACATCACTTAAGCATCCCATGTTGGTCTCGGTGAAACTCTGGGCACTGGCGCATTTGCTCGCCAACGGTATGCTAGCCGACGTGTTGCTGTTCGGCGGGTTCCTTGCTTGGGCCGTCGCTGACCGCATCTCACTGAAGCGTCGCAAACCTCGCGAGACTCTCACTCTTCCGAAGAACCCGGCCAATGATTTCATGGCTGTGGCCATAGGATTCGCGATCTACTTTGCGTTTGTCTTGAAGCTGCACGTGCTGTTGATCGGCGTTGCGCCGATGTCTATTGGCTAGCACCGCGGCGCGTCAAGTCACTCCATCGGCACCCAAAATGCTCCTTCTCATCACTATTTGAGGCATAGCGCACAGTTTCAGCTGCCGAACACGCCTGTTTAACGGATGTCTTGAAAAGCTGTGTCATAATCTCGGCGCTTTCGGTTTTGATGCGGAGACCAAGCTGTGTTGAGAGTGCTTACAGCGTTGATTGCTTTGCTTACTGCCTTGCCGTGCGTGGCGGCAGAACAGCGCGTACTCGTACTCGGTGCGATTCATGACGACCCGAACTCGAAGTACGAGCAGGTGCGCCCGATCGCCGACTATATCGAAACAGCGCTTGCCGACAGTGGCATCGAAAGTGTCGAGATCTTAATCGTCCCAGATAGGGGGCAAATGGTCAGCCTGCTGCGCGACGGCCGTATCGACTGGGTCAGTGAAACGCCTTTCGGTGCTGCTTATTTAAAAGCGCGTACGAACGCCGATTTCCTCGCACGGCGCTGGAAGGATGGCGCGGCCTCTTATCGCAGTGTGTTTTTCGCTCGCAACGACAGCGATATTGAATCGGTCGAAGACCTGCGCGACAAGATCATTGCTTTCGAACACCGCAACTCGACTTCAGGCTTCTTTTTGCCCGCATCGATGATGACCGAGCGACAACTGACATTGGACGCGCTCGGCACACCCCGCGAGACCCCCAAGGCAGAGACGTTTGGCTATGTGTATTCAGGTAACGAATACAACACAGCCATGTGGGTACACAAAGGCATCGCACATGCCGGTGTCCTAAGCGATAGCGATTGGGGCCGCGACGACGTGATTCCACCGGCATTCCGAGACGACATGCGGGTGTTTGAGACATCGGAAGAATTGCCACGTGCAGTGGAATTAGTGCGCGCTGATCTCGACCCCGCGATCGCTAAGGCGCTACGTCAGGCACTGTTGTCAATGCACGAGTCGGACGAAGCCGGTCTGGCTCTCGCCACCTACGATCAGACGGCGCGATTCGATCTCTTGAGCGACGATTGTATTGACGCATTGAATAGCGTCATCGCGCAGCTCCCCAATTTCGTACAGCAGTTCCCTTAAAGCTATGCAACTCAAACTGACATCGCGTTACACGCTGGTGATGGCTGGCACCGTCCTCGCCATCGTCTCCGTCCTGGTCCTGCTGTTTGCAAGTCAGCTCAGAAAATCAGGCGATGAATTGCGCGCGCAGAGCACGGGCGCACTCCAAACAAGCTTATCGACGCAAATCGAACAACGTGGTGAGGATATCGCCAGCATCCTCGCCGAGCGCATGGTCAATCCGCTCTACACGTTGGATATGAGCGCGATGCGTGAGGCGCTCGAAGAAACACTGATGATCGACGGCGTCGAGCGGGCAGTCATCGTCGATGCGCAAGGCCGCATTGTCCACGATGGCAGCATGCAAGTGACGCAGTTTGGCGAATTGCTCGCCAATGCAGAAGACACCAATAGCAATCGGGCCCATATTGTCGTCCCAATGGCACTCGGGGATGATCCGTTGGGTGCCGTTCATCTCGACATGACGCTGACACCGGCCTTGCGAGAAGGGCAGCGGATCGACCGGCAGCTACGCAGTCTTCAGAACGATCATATGCGCGAGGCGATTCGTGATGTTGTCCTGTATGCGGCAGCACTGTTCCTTGGTGGCCTCTTGCTTGCCATGCTGATCGCACGAAACTTCGCACGCCCGATTCTCGCGCTTGCCGACTACGCGCGCGCTGTCGGACAAGGTCGCTCTGAGCAACTGCCGGGGCGAGAACGCAGCGACGAGATTGGTTTCCTCGCCGGTAGTCTCGAGCAAATGAGCCGCGACCTGTCACAAACCTCGGGTGAGGCCGCTTATCTTGCCTACCACGATAGCCTGACACGATTGCCCAATCGCGCACACCTCAAACGTAGCCTCGGACAAGCGATCCAACGCTGCACCACGGAGGAGACATCTCTCGCCTTGCTGTTTATCGATCTCGATGACTTTAAGAAGGTCAACGACACGCTGGGTCATGAAGCGGGAGACACCTTCTTGATTAAAGTCGCTGATCGTTTGTCGGCGATGGTCAATTCCTGGAATGCAGCGAACACGAGTCGAGCGAGCCTGTCGCGCCTAGGTGGTGATGAATTCACCATCGCAGTCACGCAGCTCGACAACCGCAGCCAGGCTGAAGCGATTGCTAGCCTCGTCATCGAATCATTGCGCGAGCCAATCGCAGTCAATGAACAAGGCTTCAAGATCGGCGCGAGCGTCGGCATCACAGTGTGCCCATCGGACAGTGACGATTTGAACTCACTGCTCCGATATGCGGACCGCGCAATGTACCGCGCCAAACAACAGGGCAGAAATACGTTCCGATTCTTTGATCGCGCCCGCGACGGCACGGCAACACGGGAATCCTCGCTTGAAACCGATCTGGAGCAGGTGCTCTCAGATCGTGGTCTAACACTGCACTACCAACCCATTGTGAATGCTGCGAATGGTGAGGTTGTCGCAGTAGAAGCGTTGGCACGCTGGCATCATCCGGTACTCGGCTACGTTCAGCCATCGCGATTCGTACAACTCGCTGAAGAAACCGGGCGCATCGAGCATCTCGATAAATCGGTCATCAGCCAACTCATTGAAGATATGGCATTGATCCGTGACGCAGGGTTCGCCACCCTCCAAGCGTCAGCCAACATCGCCTCGATGCACCTCGATAACGCCACACTGATTACGCATTTAGAGGAAGCGTTGGGCCGCACGGGTATCGACGGAAATCTACTGCGCCTGGAAGTGCGCGAGAAAGCCGTCATGCGACATCTTGAGTTTGCGTCAGCCAATATGCAGAGACTGCGAGCACTGGGCGTCAATATCTGGATCGATAATTTTGGTACGCGTATCGCGACCCTGAAACATATCGATATGCTGCCGGTGAGCGGCATCAAAATCGACAGCCAGTTCATCGACGGCATCACGCAGGGCAACAATCCCCGTATCGTTACACAGGCGATCACGGACATGTGTCACAACATGCGACTACCGGTCATCGCCGAAGCGGTCGAACATCCCGAGCAGCTCGAATACCTGCAGAGCATTGGCTGCGACTACGCACAAGGCTACTTATTCGCGCGTCCGATGCCACTGGAAGAATTGTTGGGCTATCTCGCACAACACTGCCAACGAGACCACGGCGACATCATTGTGCTTCAGGATCACTTCGCGAAGTAGACCCGCTGTCATGCTGGCCCGAGGCCCAGCACCTCATCGATCGGAATCCTCTCCTGATGACACTTTATCCGGCATACCGGTGTCTTTCCCATCGATGCTGATCAAGTTGCGATCCTGCCAGTACTGGGCGATACCCTCGCGACCTTGTTGATCTGACCATTTCTCCAGTGTTGTACGCTCCCCGACGAGCTCGTAGAACGGCACGGCGAATCCGCAGGATGTCTGCACCCTATCCAAGGCAACCACAAACACTTGGCGCGCCCCTGTGTAATCCGGAAAGCGACTGATCATCTCTTTCCATTCGGCATCGCTCGGATAAATCACACGCGCCCGTCCGTACAAACGAAGAATCAATGGATGCTTGTCGAATGAGCAAAACATGATTGTCATACGATCATTGTCGAGTAGGTGCGCCGCAGTCTCATTGCCGCTGCCTGTCAGGTTTAGCCACGCAACCGTTCGGCTATCGATGACACGAAAACTATCCATGTCTTTGGGTGACACGTTGACGGTCCCGCCATCAGCAGCGGTACCGACAAAGAAAAGGTGCTGCTCAGCGATAAAGGACTGGTGTTTTTCGTTCAGCGATTCAAACTGTTTTGCCATTGGACTCCCACATCACGCACTGCCCAGAACAGTCACTCCAGGCGTAGTTATTGAGCGTCTAAGTGCTTAGCCACCTGCTTTGCCATCTCAGCCTGACCGCTCGCCGTCAGGCCAACATAAACGCCTTGAACATCTTCTGATCGTCGATTTTGGCTCACCTTCCATTTGCCTTGAATCTCGGTAATTCGTACCTCGATGCCGACAATCGCATTCACCATAGCGGCGGTAAATTTGGGTGGCGCATCGTCTACCGCCCATGGCCTCGCCTGCTCGCTCTCCTGATGATCGGTCAGCCCGTTCAATTGATCCAAGATCCAGGAAGAATCCTCGATGATCGTCGGCACACCCCAGGCATGAACGGTCACATAGTTCCAGGTTGGCACCACTTTCCCATGAACCTTTTTTGTGGGATACCAATTGGGCGACACATACGCCTCTTCGCCCTGGAAGACGACAAGGCACTCTGATGCAGCTTCAAGCTCGGACCACTGCGGATTCGTCCGCGCAATATGAGCGCGCAAAACACCGAACGGCCCGGCATCACGAACCAAGCTGAAAGGAATCGGGTTGGCGTTGAGTCGCCCGTCTGCGTTGTTCCCAATCAAGAGACCCAATGGGTGTCGCTCAATCAACGCGTGCTGAACCTCGAGATTGTCTTCGGCAAACTGGTCGACCTTGAACATAGCAACACTCCCAAAGGACTTTGGCAGCATCATATCTCACGAACGGTTATGGTGTATTGACCGACGCGATCGTTTAGCAACCCATCAATGGCCGGCACTCTTAGGTCACGGATCGCATGGCATTTCCTGCCTTTCGACGGAGACGATTAAGATCGGTAATTATGGCTTGCCTGCAGAGCGCTGCCGTCCCGATCGGGGCGCTCATTCATACTGACCGTTTCGGTGTCATCAACAAAGATGGAAAGCCCGTAACCGCCCTCTCGTAATTTCTGAACGGTCGATAAATCTAACTTTGCGGTCACCGCATTGATCGTGACTATCTCACCGGTGACCTCGCCGCCCAGTGATTCAACGTGATATCTCACGTCCGCGACGGATGAGCCCGCCACAATGACTTTGGTCATCGGCTGCTCGGCTTGGGCGCTTTGTGCACTACCGATTGCATAAGCGGTCAGGACAAGTCCAATAGCAGCCAGGAACATTTCAAATCTTTTCATCAGAGTCATCCGT
>JBCAZE010000079.1:12661-14164 GCA_039700805.1 Pseudomonadota bacterium
CAATGCGCGCGGAAGTCAGTCGGACTGGATGATCCACGCTTATCGATGTTTTCGGTCAAACTCATCCATAAGCGAGTCACTGTTGTCGCGCAGATACTGGTGTGGTGGTTTACCCGCATCGCACGCTTTTTGAATAGCAAACTCAGTGAACCTCTTACGCTCATCATTCAAGAGTGCAGCGCCACTATTACCAATAGTCTTTGCAACATCGATTCCTTCGATAACGAAACCGCGTTCCCGGTCGCGCATTTGCTTAGCACCCACTAGGGCGACCATCATCCAGCAAATAAGGGCAGCGACTGGAACGAAAGTCACCCAACTCCATGGCCGGCGATCGCTCGAAGACCGCTCGCTGATAAGCTCAGCGATAAGCCATGCCATTAGTAAACCCAAAATAAGTACAAAAACATGCAGCGGCGCTATCCAAGCGTCTTGGTTCAACCAAAAATCACCCGACTCCCAACAGTGCGTGGGGACGATCGCGAAGTTGTTTAAGAAGACCATGAGCACGCCAACACAAAGCACCGTGGTCACCAGTAGCCAGAAGCGTAAGTGCCTTTGTGACAGGCCGAAACGCAACCGTTCGTGACTTCCTGTACGAACGTCTCTCAAGCGATCGCGCATCGGCGCCTACTCGCCATCACGTAGCATGTCGTCAGCAAACGCTTCGAGTGTGCGATAGCTGCGCGGACCGAGATTGCCGTGGTTGCCGTTTTCGCGCCATTCACCGACGACGCCAACCACGTCGTCATCGAGCGGAATCGTGCTCTCATAGGTGATAAATCGAAAACCATCATTGGTCCTTTGCAGCGCAACAAAGAAACAGTTCGGCGGCGAGTCCGGCGCTTCGAATGAGAACAAAACAGCGTCATACGTTTCGTTGTAGTCGACATGCAACGCGCCAGCGAAATCCGCATCAACCACTTCCTCGGCGGCATCACGCAAAGACATGCGATAGCCCAGCATCATGTCGTTAAAGAATTCACCGTTCGACTCAAATAGCCACTGCGGCATCATTCGATGTTGAAAGTAGTAGACGCGCCTCGACCGCGGCACCTCGCTGGCCTCCTTTGCGCCCGCTTCCGTCGCATCGGAACTCGCGACCTCTACGGTTTGTTGGGGCGCCTCCTGTGTTACGCAAGACGTTAGCAACAGCATAAACGGCACAGTGATTGCGAGGATCGATCGAACGTTCATAGGGTCACTCACAAGGTGAAAATTATTGGATCGCATCATCTTGCGATAAGGAAGAATCATACGAACCGCTGACGCAGTGTCACGATATCCCAGCGGTGGCGCCACCTCAAAAAAAAGGCCGCCCGGCTTAGCGGACGGCCTTTCAGTTCAGCGAACTGACTGCGTTCCGACTAACGGAACGTAATCGTAATCGGTACCTCGATACCGTTACTGGTAGGCTTGATCACGACCACTTCGCGATCAAAGATCTCAGCATAAGCATCCGTCATCGCTTGTTGTGCTTCGGTCATGGATTTGATGGCTTCC
>JBCAZE010000249.1:0-3290 GCA_039700805.1 Pseudomonadota bacterium
AGGATCTTGACGTCGATTTCTTCGCCGACAGAAACGACTTCTGACGGATGCTTAACGCGTTTCCACGCCATGTCTGTGATGTGCAGCAGACCATCGATGCCGCCTAAGTCGACGAACGCACCGTAGTCGGTCAGATTCTTAACAATACCCTTGATGGTATTGCCTTCCTGCAGGCTCTTCAGCAGCTCTTCACGCTCAGCGCTGTACTCGTCTTCAACAACCGCGCGACGTGATACCACGACATTGTTGCGTTGCTGGTCCAATTTAATGACCTTGAATTCCAGTACTTTGCCTTCCAAATAGCTCGGATCGCGAACAGGTCGTACATCGACCAAAGATCCAGGCAGGAACGCACGAACGTTTTCGATCTCAACCGTAAAGCCGCCTTTAACGCGACCGTTGATGACACCGTTGACGATTTCACTGCTTTCGAATGCCTTCTCAAGGCGTGTCCAGGTTCTAGCGCGCTTGGCCTTCTCGCGAGACAGACGCGTCTCGCCGAAACCATCTTCAACCGCGTCGAGGGCAACCTCGACAACATCGCCAACTTGAACTTCAACTTCGCCGCTCTCGTTTTGGAATTGCTCGACCGGAATAACCGCTTCCGACTTCAATCCTGCATTGACGATAACGACGTCGGAGTTAACCGCCATCACTGTGCCGTCGAGAATGGTTCCCGGGGCAATTTGCTGGCTAGCCAGACTCTCTTCAAATAACTGTGCAAAACTTTCAGACATGTTGTTTAAACCATCGCCGCTTAACTGCGGCACCAAAATGTATTCGTACGTCGCTTCCTGCTGGTACGGTCAACCACAAAAAAGCTCCGCCTTCCTGGCGAAGCGAAAACTCATAAAAACTGATTCGCTCACACGGAGCGCCTATCGCATCGAAATTAGCCGATACCGATGATCCGATTCTTCAACTCCACAACCTCAGCAACGACCTCGTCGATCGATTGATTGGTTGAGTCGATGACATACGCATCGTCGGCAGGAACCAATGGCGCCACCGCGCGCGACGCATCGCGTGCATCTCGGCGCTCGATATCCTGCAAAAGGGCGGCAAGGCTAACATCAATATCTTTGTCTTTCAACTGCTTATAGCGCCTGTCAGCTCGCTCCTGAGCACTCGCAGTTAAGAAGACTTTCAGTGGTGCATCGGGGAATATCTGGGTACCCATATCTCGACCGTCGGCAACGAGCCCGGGTGGTCGACAAAAAGACTGTTGAAAAGCAAACAGCGCTTCCCGTACTTCAGGCAAGGACGCGACACGCGATGCGTCCTCACCGCAGGTTTCACTTCGGATATCACGTGTAACATCTTCATCTGAAAAAAGTATTCTCTCATTGCCTTCCGCGTCTTCTTCGAATTTGACATCCATCGATGTTGCGAGCGAAGCAATACCCCTTGCATCCTCTAAAGACACGCCATTGCGCCTGCCCGCAAGACCCGCTAGACGGTACAGCGCACCGGAATCCAGCAAATGCCATTCGAACAAGCCGGCCAATCGCCGACTAATCGTGCCTTTACCCGATCCGCTCGGACCATCGATCGTGAGCACCGGTGCGTTCATCAACCGCCCTCCAGCGCCAAATCGAAACCGACCGAATCAGAGAGATCGACGAAATTCGGGAAAGATGTCGCGATATTTTCGGGTTTTTCGATGCTGATCGCAGCATTACCTACTGTTGCCGCGACGGCGAATGCCATGGCGATACGATGGTCACCATGACTGTCCACCCTACCCCCACCGAACGTGCCACCGTCAATCTCGACCGTATCTCCAGATTCGGAGACGTCGATACCAAGGGTTCGAAGCCCACTCACCATCACACCAATACGATCGCTTTCCTTGTGACGCAATTCGGCAAGTCCGCTAAACCGCGTACGCCCACTAGCACATGCGGCTGCCACAAATAGCACCGGAAACTCATCGATGGCGAGCGGTACGAATTTGGGATCGAGATCGATCGCTTGAAGCGCCGATGCGCGGACTCTGATGTCTGCTACTGGCTCGCCCCCGCTCTCGCGGGCATTTGTCAGTGACAGATCAGCGCCCATTTGTCGCAAGATATCGATCACGCCGGTCCTTGTCGGATTAACGCCAACGCCAGGCAATATCAGATCACTGCCAGGCACGATGCTACCGGCCACCAGGAAAAACGCGGCGGAAGAAAGATCCCCTGGCACGACTACATCCTGGGCGCGCAATGTCTGAGCGGGCGCGATCTTTACACCATCATCTTGTACCCGCACATCAGCGCCCATGGCGGTCAGCATCCGTTCCGTGTGGTCACGACTGGGGCCAGGCTCAACGACATACGTCTCACCATCGGCATAGAGTCCTGCGAGCAATATGGCACTCTTCACTTGCGCACTGGCGATCGGCATCGGATACCGAATACCCCGTAGCCCGTCCGTCGCAGGCGAGATACGAAGCGGCGCACAACCATCATTCGCGCCGATCTCCGCACCCATAGAACTCAGCGGCTTAATGATGCGTCCCATGGGTCGAATCGTCAGCGATTCATCACCAACCAACCGGGAAGAAAAAGACTGTGCGGCGAGCAAACCCGTCAACAAACGCATCCCTGTACCGGAATTCCCAAGGTCGATCGCGTGGCTCGGTGCAGTCAGCCCATGCATTCCGACGCCGTCGATGACGTAACTCCCAGGCGCAGTGCGCTCAATCGCAACGCCCATGGCGCGCATTGCCGCGGCCGTCGCGAGACAGTCTTCGCCCTCGAGCATGCCGGTAACCGTCCCACGACCATCGGCAATCGCGCCGAACATCAAGCTGCGATGTGAAATCGACTTATCACCCGGCACAACGACTGTACCGGAGAGCGCGTGCTTCGCACGGTTTGCGATGAGTTCCATCTCTAGATACCTGTCAAAGTACAGCGCGAGGGAAAGCGCCAACGACTTTACAGAGCGATGCTACCGCCTCGAGCTCTGCAACCGCTGCCGCAACATTGTCATCATCGGGATGACCATCGATATCGATAAAGAACACGTAGTCCCATACACCTCGCCGAGAGGGACGAGACTCAATGCGGGTCATATTCACACCATGCTGCGACAACGGCAGCAGCAGCTGATAAAGCGTACCGGCGCCCTCGGTATTGTCCGCCGACAGCATCAGTGTGGTTTTATCGTCGCCTGTCGGCGGCAATATCGACTTACCCAGAACGAGGAAGCGTGTCGTATTGTCATCACGATCTTCGATGTTCCGGACCAACACATTAAGCCCATAGACATCAGCAGCTGACTGACCGCCAATCGCGAGC
>JBCAZE010000080.1:0-14128 GCA_039700805.1 Pseudomonadota bacterium
CGCTGCCGCTGCTCCCTTCCGGGCCTGACGGGGTTCACGGCTGACCGTCGCGAGGTAGCCGACACGAGCCAGCGGACATTATCTCAGGGCTTGGCAAAGGATTCATCCTGAATTGCACCGTTGGTATAATGCCGCCATGGCTTTGCAGGATGAACTTTGCCAATGAGGCTGTTGCTTGCCTCGATCGCGCTTGTCGCGCTCAGCTCTCCGCATTATGCGCCCAGCGTGTTGGATCAAGTGCTGGAGCTAGGAGAGCTTCGCGTCGTGACAAGGAATGCGCCGTCCGCATATTACTTGGGCAGCGATGGACCGACCGGCCCCGAGTACGATCTTGTCCGCGGCTTCTCGAAAGAACTCGGCGTCAAGCTCGTCATGGAGCCTGTCGATAGTCTTGCTGACATCGTCCCGACTGTCGCAAGCGGTCAGGCGCATATGGCGGCCGCCAGTCTTTCGATCACAGAGGCACGCCTCGACCAGGTGCGGTTCAGCCAGCCTTACCAGCAAGTTGAGCAGCATCTGATCTATCGTCGCGGGACAGGCAAACCTGAGGCGCTCGATGAGACGGTGGATGGCGAGATCGTCGTTATGGCGGGCTCTAGTCATGCTGAAACCATGCGCGAGTTGTCGAAAGACGTGCCGCAACTGAATTGGCGCGAAGACGAAGAAGCGGAGTCCGCGGACTTGCTTGCTGCACTGGCAGCCGGCGACGTCGACTACACCGTCGCCGACTCGACCGATTTCAACATCAACCGAAATTTCCACCCAGAGCTGCGAATTGCACTCGATCTCGAGGTTGCCGACTCGATCGCATGGGCATTCACGCCAGGCAGCGACGACACGCTGATCACTCAAGCGAACCAGTACCTGCAACGAATTCGCCGCAACGGTGAGCTGACACGCATCCTGGACCGTTATTACGGCCACAACGATGATTTCGACTACGTCGGCACCCGCAGCTTCATCCGTCATTACGAGTCGCGACTGCCGCGATATGCCGAGATGTTCAAAGCAGCCGCCGAGACCAACAACGTCGACTGGCAGCTGCTTGCGGCCATCGGCTATCAGGAATCGCACTGGCGACGGTCGGCGGTTTCGCCAACCGGCGTTCGCGGCATCATGATGCTGACGGAAGCGACAGCCGATTATCTTGGCATCGACAATCGCGAAGACCCAGAGTCTTCTATCAGTGGCGGCGCCCGCTTCTTTGCGCGATTGAAAACGCGGCTTGGCGACGACATCCCAGAACCGGATCTCACATGGATGGCGTTAGCAGCCTACAACGTCGGTTTCTACCACCTAAAAGATGCCCGCTCGATCGTTGAGATGCAGGGAGGCAACCCCAATCGCTGGATTGATGTACGTGACGCGCTGCCGCTCCTCGCGCGCAAGAAATGGTACAGCCAGCTACCCTATGGCTACGCACGCGGCTGGGAGCCTGTGGCCTACGTCGAAAACATTCGTAATTACTACGACATCCTGAGCTGGCTTGAGTCTCGCAACGCGCCCCCAGAGCCAACCCCGGCAGAAGAGATCCTCGCGCTGCCAGAAACCAGCACCTAGGCCCAGAATGGCCTAAATAAGGGGCTTTCAACGTCTTTCTTCTGGGTTCATGCCCCGTTCAGGCAGCCACCCGCACTATGACTCCCGACATTGGCAAAACGGGAGGTCTCCCAATGAAAGCATTGAGCAAGGGTAGCCTATTGGCAATCGCATTGATGGCGAGCGCTATTTCCGCAGCTTCCGAAACCCGCGATGTATCCAGCCGTCAGGGACTGGTCAGCGAAAAGGGTAATTCGGACATCGTCGCCGAGTACAAATCGAGCGGAGATGGCGTGACGGTCAAAGGCAACGGCGGCGACAAACTGAGCCGCAAAGCACCGAACCGCGATGCGTCACAATCACTGAACCAAGACTTCTGGATCTTTGATGCGCGCGCAGACATCTTTGATGATTTCGATGCGGACGGATTTTTTACACGACTGGAGCTGACGTTCGACGCAGATACAGTATTCAACAGCGCGGATGTTTACGCCGTGTTGTACTTGAGTCTCGAAGGCGGCGACTGGATCGAATATGGCGCCACGAACACCTTCCGGATCAACGGCAGCAGTGGCAACGATGAGTACTTTTTCGACAGCGATCTTGTCTCTGGGTTTCCGACTGGGTATTACGATGTGTTGATCGACTTGTACGACGACTTCGATGGCAGTCTCGTCGCAAGCTTTGGCCCTGCCGAGTCCGCAGAGCTGTTTGATCTACCGCTCGAGAGTCAGAACCTCGACTCTGTGGCACCACCCGTGGTGGTCGTCAGCAACGAAGGCGGCGGTGGTAGTGCCGGACTAGGATTGCTCGCGATGCTCGGTGGTCTTGCCGCTTTGCGACGTCGTTCCAGCGCTTGATCGCAACTGCGACATCACCACAAGAGAGGCCCGCTTCATGCGGGCCTTTTCTTAGTGCAAAGGCAACGCAACCATAGCTATCGGCACGAGATCGCCAACCTTCGCTGTCCAACAACGAATAGCGGCACCCGTACGTGCCGCGCCGATCAGCGGCGATATGATAAGGTCAGATAGAACGTGGCCGCTCAGATGCCACGGTTAGGGGGACAACATGGTTAGCTATACATCACTTATTCTGCCGATCGGCGTCGCAACACTGATCGCTTGGATCGCCAGTATTCTCGTGCACATGCTCTTGAAGTGGCATGACAGCGATTATCAATCGCTCACCAACGAGCCCGAGGTCGCCGACGCCATTCGCAATGGCAACCCGAAACCGGGCATGCACAACATTCCGTATTGCATCGACATGAAAGAGATGGGCTCTCCGGAAATGCAAAAGAAGTACGAACAAGGCCCCGTCGCGTTGCTCACCGTGTTTCAAAACGGGATGCCACCAATGCCCAAACTCATCGGGCAACAAGTCGCTTACTTTCTGGTTGGCATGTTCATGGTCGGCTATTGCGCACGCCTTGCGCTCGCCCCGGGCGCGGACTACTACGAAGTGTTCCGGGTCGTTTCCGCTACTGCGTTTCTAGCTTTCGGCTGGGCGATGATCCCGATGGCCATCTGGTTCGGTCATCGCTGGACCACAACACTCAAGTATCTCGGCGACGCGTTGATTTACGGACTGCTCACCGCGGGTGTGTTTGCGTGGTTGTGGCCGGGGGCTACATGAACGCATTATCATGTTAAGTGAACCGCGATTTTCTTCGCAGTATCTGTGCTCGCCAGGTTTCCTAGCGAAAGCTTGCTTACGCCAAGCCTGCTTCGACGCGCCGTAGCTCGGCAGAAATTCGATAGACTGACAAAAAGAAAAAGACTAAGGGCGAACGAAGGGACGAACTATGAAACTTTCCTATTCCAAAATTGTGATTGTATTTTTATCCGCACTATCGATGAGCACGGCGAGCTCTGAGCCCACTATTGTTGCGGATTATGCCCCGATCTATGTCCAATACGCCGGAGGAATGATCGATGAACAATCGGAAATCGCCAAAAAGGGGATCCCTGCGGGAATGAACTCTTATGACCTTGGAATTGTCGCTGGCATCCTCGGTAGTTGGGCAAACCGATCACAGAGACGCGCTCAGGCCTTTGCTACGCTTCAGGCTTTTGACTACCTAAATCAGAACGCAGACGATGTCCCTTCAAGAATACTGAAACGCTGGAGTTGCGTCGCATTAGAGTCTCCGGATTCGAACTGCAGGCCCACAATGGTGACTGGTCCCGATTTGGTTTTGGGCGACGAAATTGAAGTTCTACCAAATCAGTCCTCCGGATCATTCTCAGCGATTGCGATTGACACATGGATGACCTCGCCAATTCTCCGGAAGTATGACCATATTATGCAGTCCAGCGCTTCGATAAAGTATCTGCAGAGCGACGACGATGGCTTGAGCGTCGCGCTGTCATTGTTTGTACTTCAGTATGTCGAACCAACGGTAGAGCTAAAACTGTCGCCGTTCTACTCCAATCCGAAGAAAACGAAAGATAGGGAGATTCGAAAACGCGAGCTATCACGCGCGCACTGGCTGGGGGACAATCCACAACCAATGCGGGATGTTGTTAGCAATTTTGTCGAGCTCGTTGCCTACACAATAGATCTAGCAGCTAGTCAGGGGACGGACCCACATTCGGTACCGGAATGGGACGACTGGGTCGACTCCTTACCCGAGGTTCTGGAGGTATTTCCAAAAAAAGAAGTTGAGTGCTATTTCTTAAGCTGCAAAAAGCACCGAATCGCAGACCTTGACTATGCTCCTGGCAGGATAATCATCATCGCTGACTACCACAATGGTACCGAACTTAAGAACATTCCCTGTCAATGGTTAACCTGTGACCCAGAATTATTGGACAAGGCGAGAGATGCGTACTCGACTCACATCGAGAGCAAACTAGACTAGTACATCATGAAAAGGGCTGCGAAATTTCTCTGCTTCACAATGATCGGAGTGAATGCTACTGAATGACAGCTAGGGCGAACGCGTGCAGCGACTGATCAAGGCAACTTGCGATTTAGATTCGCTGTTTCTACAAGGACAGCCAACGTTACATCCGGGTCGTGGAACTGGATATCGGTGTAATACACCTTGTCGTTTAACCGATGGACCAACAAGCCTAAATACATATCTCGAGCAGTATTCTCACTGACAAAAGCTATAAAGTGATCCTGCTCGTCGACAACAAGACGTACGACCGGTGCCGTCTTCAACCACATCTGCGAACCATAGGCCGCGAAGAAGACGATGCTTTGCTTTGTTGCATCAGAGAGCGTCTCTTCGCAATTAACACCCTCCGTGCCTTTTTTGTTCGTTGCGAGATACAACCACCGATCCCACTCCGTCTCTAGCCTGGGAGGGGCTATATCGAGGCCTCGTGCCAAACCTTCTGTTGTGAATCCTTTGGGCTTATTGTCCATCACACGAAGTTCCGAGGTGAAAGAGCTCTCAGATACACTCAGCTGCTGATACCCTAAATAGCTGCTCCTCGTCACCTCTACCTGAAGCAATTCTCGCTGCGCTAGCTCAAAGTCTGCGCCCTCGGGCGCGATGCCATCGTGCAAGTATGACAAAAGACCCAGAAGCTCATGACATCGCGATTCAGTCCATCGTCCATTGCATGCTGTTAGAGACACGACGAGCAAGATCGTCACAAATACTCTATTGAACATCATCCTCGTCTTTGTGAAAGCTAAGTTTGTCGTCGTAATAGCTGCACGATGCAATGAATCATGCAATGGCCCGCGTAGAGCAATTCATACTACAACGGCTTGATATACCGCATCAGCTCGCCATCAAACCCTTCGGACTCATAGAGTCCTCGTGCACGCGTGTTGCGCGCAAAGACGTGTAGGGTCATCGTCTCGGCGCCCCGCGCTTTCGCAGCATCATTGCTGGCCTGCAGCAGCTTGCGTCCAAGGCCGAGGCCTCGCGCCTTTTCTGACACGGCCAATGCTTCCAGATGCGCACTTGGTTCTTCGCTGAGCAACTCAGGGCGAAGCGTCGTTAATGCTAGGCCCGCAACATCACCATCCACGTCCGCGACGAGCAAAATCGTCTTATCACTGTCGCCATCCAGGTGCTTCTCAACGAGCTTTGCATCGCTCTGCCACAGATGATCGGGATTGCGCGTCGGGGGCAGATCGAAATCCGCCAGTGACGGAATCAACGCCAACAGCCCTTCCCTGTCACCCTCCGACGCCGCTCGAATCGTCGCTTCTTTGGTCGTCATTTTTTTCGTCGCTCTCTGAAAAACGTTCTCAACAAGTCGCCGCACACTTGCTCACTGATTCCGCCCATGACTTTCAACTTGTGGTTGAGCACCTGATAGTCCGACACATCGATATTGCCGCCAAGGACACCACTCTTTGGATCGCGGGCGCCGAACACAACGGTATCGATACGTGCATGCACCATGGCGCCGGTGCACATCATGCAAGGCTCCAGCGTGACGTACAGTGTTGCACCAGTCAGCCGATAGTTGCCGAGCCTTTGCCCGGCATCACGCATCGCCATGATCTCGGCGTGCGCGCTCGGGTCGAAACTCGATAATGGCGCGTTCGCGCCCTCACCCACGACTTCGCCATCGACGACGACGACCGCACCGACCGGGACTTCGCCTGCCACTGCAGCCGCTTCTGCCAATGTAATGGCGCGTGCCATAAAGTGCTCATGGTTGAGGGTGTCGTCCATGCGAGCAGTCTCGCACCAGTCTAAGGACAATGCCAGTCGCTAATCGCTCTCGACGAGCGGCAGCAACAACGCAACGCGCGTGCCTGAGTCGTCGCCCTTAACAGCCAATGCCCCGCCGATCTCAGTCGCCCGCACGCGCATATTCACAAGACCGCGTTCGCTAACATCATCCGGTATGCCAACACCGTCGTCCTGGACCGCCACTTCGATGTGTCGTTCGCGCTTGCTGACTTCAACATGCAAATTTTTGCCACCCGAATGGCGAACGGCATTCGTCAGTGCCTCTTGGATAATCCTGAGCACACTCAGAGACGCGTTTGGTGGTAGCGGCAAATCCATGGCTTCGTCGTCGAGATCCCAAGTGATCTGGAAATCATTTCGGCGCAACACTTTGCCCACACGGTGTCGGTACGATGCCAGCAAGTCGCCGAGACCGTCCTCCGTCGGTGAAAGCGAATCGACAATCAAACGAAGATCGTCTAGCGCTGCACGCAGTGACCGCTTCAAGTCGGTGTCGTCGCCCTGTTCGCTGAGCGCCAAGGCATGCACAAGCTGCCCACCGAGGCCATCGTGCATATCACGCATCAAACGCGCGCGCTCCTCTGCCAACACACGACGTCGCTCCTCTTCCGATAAGCGTTTGGTGGTCTTCTCAAGGTTGACGCCACGTTGCTCTGCCAGCGCTCGTAACTGCTCATTACGCAGATCCGCGAGTCGTGAGTCATGCGCGAAACGCCGAATCAGCTGAACGCCGAACATCGACAACGGAATGAGCACCGCGTATTGCAGATAGAACGTGCTGCCAGGCAACGACAATCCTGGGAAATCATCGAACAACAAATCGCGAACGCCGGCAGCAAACACAGCGCCCGATGCGACGAACAAGCTGACGCGTTCGAAATCCGCACGCTGACTGACGGCCACGTAGTATCGGCTGACACAGACCAACGCGATGTACGAGAACCAAAGATTATAAAAGACGATGGCCGGGTCACGAATCGATTCGATGGCGGCGTTGGATGATGCCCATATCGATAGAATGACCAAGATCGACAACGCCATAGCACTACCGATAACGAGACGCCGCTCTAGACGTCGATGCGGTGTTAAGAAGTAGCGATTGATGAAAAACACCTCGACAGCTAGCCAGACGAGACTGCCATAGCTGACACATGCCCAGAGGTAACGGTTAAACGGAATGTCTGCAACAAACTCATGGGCCGTGTGAACGCCCCACAACAGCAACATCAACGCGTAGTAGCCGTAAGCTGTACGATCGCGTCGCATCCAGAACATGAGACCAACCAACATGCCGAAGGTACCCATCACAGACAGCATGATCAGCGGCATGATTCGCGACACCCACTGATGCGATCGGGCATCGCGCTCGGCGACGTCACGTGTCGTAATGAAGGTCCAGTTAACGGCCGTGTAGGTGTACTCGCGCATCACGCGCAGATACAGATAGTCCTGCTCTGGCGTGATCGGCTGCGCTAACGGCACGATGGTGCCTGCATTCAGTTCGTACAACGGCAGCGTGGGCGGACCGGACCGTAAGAGCGGTTCAGCACCCTGCCAGATCTCGATGTTGGCGCCGGCGTAGACAATGTAGAAGACTTTGTCGGTGACATCCGTTGGCAACGCATATCGATACCAGATACTGGTGAACGGTTCATCGCCTTGTCGACCCGGAGGCCAATCGCCATCGAACGCAGTCCAGCCCTCAGGCGGCGGCGTTGGCGAAAAACTCGAGATGTAGCCTTCCGGCCGAACACCGTCTGCGTCAGGCACAAAATCTGGCTGATCCAAAAAATACAGGACGGCCAGAAACACAAAGCCTGCCGCGAAGAACGCGATCCATAGCATCCACTTCTGTCGCGTTGTCGCCGGGCTGGCTGGTCGTTCCATCGCGCGCTGCGTTACTCGTCGGCGCCCATCAAACCGAGTTGTCGCGCCTCGAACAACGCCTGCGCGCGAGATCCGACCGCGAGCTTCTGGTAGACACGGCGTGTATAGGTGCCAACCGTATTCACGCTGATCCCCAGCATCTTCGCCGTCTCCTGGTAGGTCAGTCCCTTAGATGCCATTCGAAGAACATCCAGCTCGCGCTCAGACAGCAACGCCTCCTGCTCAGGATCGGGTGTGGCCTCCGGGGCCTTCTCAGGTGCACGGAAGCGGCGAATCAAATGCCGTGCAATGGCCGGCGAAATCGGCGCTTCACCGGCGAGCACCTGGCGAATCGCATCCGTCATCTCTTCGCTGGCATCATCTTTCAGAAGATAGCCCTGTGCGCCCGCCTCGATCGCGGCCAGCACACGCTGTTCGTCGCCGAAAACGGAAATCACAAGCACCGGAACATCTGGCGCCCTTGCCGTGTGTGCAGCAATCAGTGAGGTCGCATTGCCATCGGGCATCTGCAGATCAACCAAGAGCACGTCTGGCGTCAGACCAGCGAGCGTCTCGAGTCCCTCGGCCAGCGTGCCGGCACTCGCGCAAACTGTGAAGCCGGGTTCGCGATCCAGTCGTCGCACCAAGTTCTCACGGGTCTTCTCATCATCTTCAAGAACGAATATGCGTACATCGTCTGCCATGGCTTAAGTGTGGCGCGAATAGCCGTCAAGAAACAAGGTCTCGAATACCATGACGTGTCACGCGAATTAGTGACAGGCCCATGCGCGTTCATCTGACACCGCGGTTGACGCCGGCGGCGAAACGCTCACCATCAATCCGAGTACAACGCGTCCACAACCTCTTTTGACGCAGCGCTCAAGCGCGAATACAACGCTTTTATCAACAGATGGATACCACGTTTCTGGCGATACTCGTTGCTCGCCTCGGGGTAACGCTTCACGGAGTAGTCGAACCAGTGGCGCCCAATGATCAGCACAATCTCTGCAACATCGTTGATGTCTTCCTCTGGACATTCAATGATCCCGTTGTCGGACGCATGAATAATGGTGTCACGTAGCCAGTCATCCACGCGGTCATTCAACTCCGATATAACCACCGCGATGGTCGGCTCCGACCCGATCGTTTTCTCGAAAGCATCTCTGAATAGATAGCGATAGGCCCAAATGACACCGTATGCACTGATCAAGCCTTCGATCACCTGCCGTGCATCGGCGCTTTCAGTACTTTTGATCTCGTTGTCAAATTGTTCACCGAACGCAGAAACATGTGCGTGCAAAATGTCTTTCTTGGCCGGAAAGTGATACCACAACGAGCCTTCAAGAATGTCGCAGGCGTTGGCAATGGCGCTGGTCGTCGTAGATTCGAAACCACGTTCATTAAAGAGTGTGCGGCTTAGAGTGACAATTTTGTCTTTCGTTTTCACAGACGTGGGTTACCGGAACGTGAACTCACGAATCGGCGTCTGACGTTCGCGAAGCAGTGCCTCTGCCTCTCGAAAAACAGCGCTGTAACGGTAGAACGGTACGCGCGGATAAAGATGATGTATCGCATGATAGTTTTGCGCCAGCATTACGATGCTAAGACCCGGCGCCAACATGATATTGGTATTTCGAAATCGCTCACTGTCGCGATACGGCAAGTGCGGTAAGTAAGAAAACAGCAATACGGTCAGCAGCGCACCGAAAAACCACCCTATCAAGACAACGGCGAGGCCCTGCCACCCCGTCGCCCAGACAAAAACGGCACGCCAACTTAATCCGAGTGCTATCTCGGCGACAGATGCTGGACTAACAACAAAGGTGTTCTGGGTTTTGATCTCTGTCAGGATCGTCCTGACGAAAGCCAACGGCGACCGTAACCAGTCGCGCATATGGAAATCGGGGTCATTAACGGTGTTGGTGTGCCGGTGATGATGCAGATGCTCTTTGCGATGCGACGAAAACGGAATACCCATGATCTGCGCCATCGCATAACCGACCCCGTTATTGAGGCGTTTGCTTGTCAGACTGCCGCTGGCGACGTTCGAATGCACCGCCTCATGCAACGGCGTGTAGGCCACATAGGTCAGGACAGCCAGAAACAGCGTTGCAAGCCACAAAGACACCAGACCCAATGCGAACGCCGCGAGGAGACTCACTGTGGCGGTGAAAACGACAGCGCTGAGCAAAAGGGTTGGTGTAGCGAGTTGCTCCATTTGTGCGACGGCCGCTTGGACCGCCGCCTGCTCCAGGATTCGTTGCTCTGACATAACTTCGCCTCGACTTGGGTGAATACCCAAATTATCTTGGGTATTCACCCAAATTGTCAATCTGGAGATTCGATGCGCATCGGATTGTCATGACAGTGATCGAAGATATTGTCGGCCGGTATGGCAACTTAGGGTGCTTGACGGCCCCTATTCGTGGTCACTCAGTCGATCCACCGCCTGACAATTCGAACACACCTTCCTCCCGAAACGCGCGAACCTCCCGCGTCGAACGTAGCACCACGAAACGAATGTGGCTGAACTCGGGCTTTTCCATCAATGCGGCATATTTTCGACGATTCGCGTGATAAGTCTTGAGGGTCCAAAGGATCATCGAGTCGCGCGTGAACAGATGCTTCCAGACAGTCTCACGGTTGCCATGCCAGAGCGCTTCGCGGGTCAAGCCACGGCGCAGGCTTCGCTTAACGATCCGGTAGAGAACAACACGAAACGGCAAGTCGAGAAACACAACCGCGTCGCAGAGCGGCCACTTAATCGGGATCGTTCGTGTGTAGTTGCCATCGAGAACCCAAGACGATGGGATCAAAGCCTGCCGCAGCTTTGTGAAAAGCTCATCGTCGGTCGACTCCGCCCAATTCGGTTTCCAATGCAGCGCGTCGAGCTGGACATAGGGGATGCCTAGCGTCTTAGCGAGCGCCTTGCTAAGCGTCGACTTACCACTGCCAGACGTACCGACGACGTTGATTCTCATGTGTTTCGCTTTTTCGTCGAGCGTCGTCAACGGCCGCGACCAGCGGCCGCCGCGTCACTCCCACTCGATGGTGGCTGGCGGCTTACCACTGATGTCGTACGTGACCCGCGAGATCCCGCTGACTTCATTGATAATCCTGAGCGATACGCGCTCGAGGAATTCATACGGCAGTCGCGCCCAACGCGCTGTCATGAAATCAACGGTCTCGACCGCGCGCAGCGCAATGACGTAGTCATAGCAACGTCCATCACCCATGACGCCGACGGACTTAACCGGCAGAAAGACGGCGAATGCCTGACTGGTTTTATCGTAGAGATCCGCCGCGCGAAGTTCGTTGATGAAAATATCATCCGCCAATTGCAACGAAGCAGCAAATTCCGGTTTCACCTCGCCGAGGATGCGAACTCCAAGCCCAGGACCGGGAAATGGATGGCGATAGACCATCTCGGCTGGCAATCCGAGCTCTACACCGACACGACGCACTTCATCTTTGAAGAGCTCTCGTAGCGGCTCCAGCAGCTTGAGATTCATCTTCTCTGGCAAACCACCCACGTTGTGATGCGATTTGATCACATGCGCTTTGCCGGTCTTGCTGCCCGCGGACTCGATGACATCGGGATAGATCGTACCCTGCGCCAACCATTTCACACCGTCGAGCTGCTGCGCCTGCTCGTCGAACACTTCGACAAAAAGCCGGCCTATCACTTTGCGCTTTTCTTCTGGGTCAGAGACACCCTCAAGCTCACCAAAGAAGCGATCTGCCGCGTTGACGCGAATAACAATGACGCCAAGATGCTCGGCGAAGGTCGCCATGACCTGATCGCCCTCGTTGTAGCGAAGGAGCCCATGATCGACAAACACGCAGACCAGTTGGTCGCCAATCGCCTGGTGTAACAGCGCAGCGACTACCGAAGAGTCCACGCCACCGGAGAGACCAAGTAACACTCGTTCGTCACCAACCATCTCCTTGACGCGAGCGATCGCATCTTCGGCGATGCTGCCAGTCGTCCAGTTGCCAGCACAACCGCAGAAATCTCGGACGAATCGACGTAACAGCTTCGCGCCCTGCAACGTGTGCGTGACTTCTGGATGGAACTGAACGGCGTAGAATCCGCGCTCGGCGTCTTCCATTGCCGCAAACGGCGCATTGTCGGTCGACGCCGTCACTCGGAACCCTGGCGGCAACGCATCGACCTTATCGCCGTGCGACATCCAAACGCTTAGCTGTGCGTTGCCGTCTGCGTCTTGTTGGTCTTCTAGTTCGTCCAACAAGCGTGAGTCGGTTCGCGTCACAACCGCATGGCCGAACTCGCGATGGCCCGCTGACGACACTTTGCCGCCAAGCTGTGCGGCCATCGTCTGCATGCCGTAGCAAATACCAAGGACCGGCACACCCATCGTAAACACGACATCATCGGCACGCGGCGGCTCTCCATCGTTCACAGACTCGGGCCCGCCTGACAAGATGATGCCGTTGGGGTTGAAGTCGACGATGTCTGACGCGTCGATGTCCCACGGATGAATCTCGGCGTAAACGCCGGCCTCTCTCACCCGCCGTGCAATCAATTGGGTGTACTGGGCCCCGAAATCCAGAATCAGAATGCGGTCAGCATGAATATCCATGAGGGCAGTTCCTATTCGCTTCGGTAGTTCGGCGCCTCTTTCGTGATCGCCACATCGTGCACATGACTCTCACGCATGCCCGCGCCAGTGATTCGAACAAAACTCGGCTTTTTACGCATCAAAGCGATGTCAGCACAGCCGGTGTAGCCCATCGCAGCTCTCACCCCGCCCATCAGTTGATGAACGATAGCGACCATCGAGCCTTTGTACGGCACCCGACCTTCAATACCTTCCGGCACCAGTTTTTCAAGCTCATCTGTCGTGTCCTGGAAGTAGCGGTCCGAGGAGCCTTGCGCCATTGCGCCGAGTGAGCCCATGCCGCGGTAAGACTTGTAAGAGCGGCCCTTGTAGAGCTCCACTTCACCAGGTGACTCCTCGGTGCCCGCAAACAAGCTGCCGACCATGATGGATGAAGCACCGGCAACGATCGCCTTGGCGATATCGCCAGAGAAGCGAATACCACCGTCGGCGATCAGTGGTATGTCCTTGCCTTCGAGTGCTTCGGCAACTTCAGCGACCGCTGAGATCTGCGGTACGCCCACGCCTGCGACAATACGCGTCGTGCAAATCGACCCCGGTCCAATACCCACTTTGACCGCATCGGCCCCGGCTTTAACGAGGGCCAGCGCCGCATCGCCCGTCACAATGTTGCCGCCGATAATCGACGCATCCGGATAGTCGGCACGGATCTGAGCGACTCGATCCAACACGCCTTTTGAGAAGCCATGCGACGTATCCACAACCAAAACATCGACACCCGCCTCGATCAGCTTGGCGACACGTTCTTCTGTGTCACCGCCGGTACCAACCGCAGCGCCGACGCGTAGCGCACCGCGCGAATCTTTGCAGGCTCGCGGGAAGTCCGTGGCCTTTTGGAAGTCCTTCGCCGTGATCATGCCTTTGAGTTCGTAGTCATCACCAACCACGAGTACTTTCTCGATACGATGACGGTGCAATAGCGACAAGACCTCTTCTTCGGCTGCGCCCTCGCGCACCGTCACAAGCTTCTCCTGCGGCGTCATCACCTCCGAGACTTTGGCACTGAGCTGAGTCTCGTAACGCAGGTCGCGATTGGTGACAATACCGACCGTCTGTGGACCATCGACCACTGGCACACCAGAAATGCCGTGCTGGCGTGTCAATGCCAATACTTCGCGAATCGACATATCCGGCGGCACCGTGATCGGATCGCTGATGATGCCACTTTCATATTTCTTTACCGCGCGAACATTCTGAGCTTGCTCTTCGGGCGACATGTTCTTGTGCACGATACCAATGCCGCCCTCTTGAGCGAGCGTGATAGCAAGGCGCGATTCGGTGACCGTGTCCATCGCGGCGGACAAGAGTGGAATGTTAAGAGAGATGTCGCGCGTGAGCTGCGTCTTCAAAGACACTTCGCGAGGCAGAACCTCAGAGTAAGCCGGTTGCAGGAGGACATCATCGA
>JBCAZE010000081.1:0-14085 GCA_039700805.1 Pseudomonadota bacterium
AGCGCATCGAGCAGACCCGCGATGATGAACATGCGAACCTGCAGCATGCCGGCCAACTCAGGCTGACGAGCCGCGCCTTCGAGGAACTTACCGCCGAGCAAACCGAAACCGATACCGGTACCGAGCGCTGCGAAAGCGAAGATAAGACCAACCGCGATTGCGGTGCTGCTTTGGATTTCAGCGATGAGAGCTTCCATTATGACTCCTAACGAACTCTTTTAGTTGAGTGAAAAATAAAAACGAAATTAGTGTTCTTCATACGCCAGACTGAGGTAGACCACCGTCAGCGTCATGAAAATAAAGGCCTGCAGCGGAATTACCAGCAAGTGGAACAACGCCCACGCTGAGCCTGGGATCCAGTTGAGGTACCAAGGCAGCATCGCGATCAGGATGAAGATAAGCTCCGCCGCATAGAGGTTGCCGAACAGGCGCATCGCCAGCGATACCGGCTTCGCGATGAACTCCACGAGGTTCAGCAACAGGTTGAACGGGATCAACAGCGGGAAACTACCAAATGGATGGAACAAGAGTTCCTTACCGAAGCCGCCCCAGCCCTTGCCCTTGATGCTGTAGATAATGATCAGGAAAAAGACTGTGATCGACAGGCCAAAGGTCGCATTCGGGTCAGCGGATGGCACGATACGCATATAAGGAATGCCAGCCAGCTCACCAAGCCAAGGCAGCAGGTCGACCGGCAGAATGTCGAGCAAGTTCCAGAACAACACCAAAACGAAGATTGTCAGTGCCAGCGGCGCGACGAATTTTCGAGGACCATGAAAACTTTCTTTCACAGAGTCATCGATAAATTCGAGCACAATTTCGATAAACGCTTGGAACTTGCCGGGAACGCCCGCGGTCGCCTTGCGGGCAGCTGCGTAGAAAATGCCGATAAACAGCAAACCGCAGAAAACAGAGTAAAAGATCGTGTCGAGGTGTAAGGACCACAGGCCGTCACCCACTTTGAGGTGGGTAAGGTGGTGGGTTACGTACTCTGTCGGTGTTCTTTCAGCGCCGCTTGCCATCAGCTCGTTTCTCTTCCGCTAACATCGTGTGCACGCCTACCTTATATATAGGGTCGCCACACGCGTATTACAAAATTGTTAACCCGTTGGGCCTTTCTCGTCTGACGCCGTCCAAACGAGGGCGGCGAAATACACCAGCAGCGTCGCTGCGAAAGTGCTCAGAAACGGGATAAACCCTTCTCTAAAATACTTGGCCATCAGGCCGAACATCATCGCTGCCGTGATCAGCTTAAACGCCTCGGCACGATAAAATGCCGCCACAATTGTTTGCGGCGGCGCTAACTCGGTCCGGGAAAACACCCGGGCGGCGAAGTGAAAACTCAACAACGCGCTGCCAAGACCCCCTGCGAGGGCGGCAGCTGCAGCCGGAAGACTCACCAACAGCCAGATCAATGCACCAAAACAGCCGATGACGACTTGCCACACGACAACACGGGTCGGTACGGACGATAGTCGCAAAATGCGCTCTCCCTGAACGTAGCCACCGAGCGTGGTTGATTGGAGCGGCGGCAGTATAATGGCTAGTGCCTCGCGCGGCAACCTGATTGCACCAAAAAAACACGCATTTTTAAGGAATAAACCGGCATTTCTACATATTCCCGTAAATCCGGTCGATCAGCGTATTTTACCCTAATAAGGTCCACTTCCCGCATATGCGATGTGGCGCACAGAACCTCCTGAATGAATGCCCTAAAGTTCGAGGCCGCTTAACCGATACGACCTGTAGAACAGGGGTACATCGGCCGTCCGCGTCGAGCGATCAGGGTATACAACGACATGACAGATATCACAGCCGCAGAACTGAAAACCGCGATCATCGAGGAACAGTTGCTTGTTCAATACCAGCCGAAGATGTCGCGACCAACCGGCTATGTCGATTGGGTGACGACGGAAGCCGAGGCTCTGGTTCGCTGGGCGCACCCGCGACACGGCATTGTGCCACCAATGGACTTTTTGCCGCTGGCTGTTGAGGCAGGGTTGATGCCCGAAATCGGCGAGTACGTGCTGCGCCGCACGCTGCAGCAATTACTCGATTGGCGTGCCAACGGGCTAAATCTCAACGGCTGCGTCAATCTCGACGCATCCTTGCTCAATGATCCCGTCATCGCTGACCAATATGCCGATATTGTGGAAAGTTATGGCCTACCGTGTGATGCCATCACCTTCGAGGTGGCGCAAGCGGGTATCGCAGGCACTGAAGACCACTTCTCCGAATCCATCATTGCGTTGAGACGGAAGGGTTTTCGCATGTCGCTCGACGATTTCGGCGCAGCACGCGAGGCGTTGAGCGCGTTTGGCAAGCTCGACTTTGATGAAATCAAGATTCATGCGTCGCTGTTGATTCAAGCAAGAGACAACATCGTGACTCGCCATGCATTGGCTGCTGTCACCGGCATGGCCCATGCACTCGGCGCAACAGTGTGTGCTGAGGGTGTGGAAGATCAAGAGACCTTCGAGTTCCTGAAGGAAATCAGCTGCGACAAGATGCAAGGCTTTTTCATCTCCGAGGCGGTTATGCCGGAGATCATCCAACGTTGCTACCCGGCGGTAGACCTCGCCAATGGCACCGAGGTGCATTCTGTCGCGGTCAGCAAAAGCGCCTGACCATTCTCTATCGCGCGCTCGGACGTTAGCCGATTTTTTCTAAGATCCCGTCCAGCTGGTCGAGGCTCGCATAGTCGATAACGAGACTACCTCGGCCGCCGCTGTCCTTGATCGCAACGCTGGCGCCAAGTTTTTCTGAGAGATCAGACTCCAAACGCGCAATGTTTGGGTCTTTCTTGCGGCTTGCCGTCGCTGCTTTTTTCGGTGGGTTCTTGAGCGCTCGGACCCGCGCCTCGACCTCTCGAACCGAGAGTTTTTTCTTAGCAATTTCGGCGGCAAGCGTGGATTGCGCCTTTCCAGGGCCGAGGGCGAGCAACGCGCGCGCGTGCCCCATATCGATATCGCGTGCTTCGAGTAGATTCTGAACATCATCGCCCAACTCGAGCAAACGCAACAAATTGGACACGGATGCACGTGAACGACCCACTGCGTCAGCACCCTCTTGATGGGTCAGATCGAACTCCCGAATCAGTCGCTCCAATGCGCGCGCTTCCTCAAGCGGGTTTAAGTCCTCACGTTGGATGTTCTCAATCAACGCCATTGCGACAGCTTCATTGTCACTGACGTTGCGGATCACGACGGGGACATCAGACAAGCCGGCGAGCTGCGCTGCGCGCCAACGGCGTTCCCCAGCGATGATCTCGTAACGTTGCTCGTCGCCGGTCGAGCGAATCGCTCTCACCACAATCGGCTGGACAATGCCCTGAGCTTTGATGGACGAAGCGAGTTCATCCAACGAGTCTTGGCGCATGTCCACACGCGGTTGATACCGCCCCCGTTGCAGGAGATCGACCGGCAACGTTTGTCTTGTATCGTCGCGGCTATCCGATGCTTCATTGACGGGTTTCGCGCCTTGACTGGATTTCGCAGCGTCGCCAAGCAAGGCGCCTAGACCGCGCCCCAGACTTTTTCGTTTATTAACCATGTGGAGATTCTATCAAGAGACGGCGTGTGCATCCGCCCGGGTTCGTGCTTCTTCACGGCGGATCACCTCGCCAGCAAGTGCGAGGTAGGCCAACGCGCCGCGCGAATGCCTGTCATGCAGCAGTACCGGTCGTCCGAAGCTCGGTGCCTCGGCAAGACGGACGTTGCGAGGAATGATGGTCCGATACACCTTTTCGCCAAAATGCTCATGCAACTGGGCCGATACATCATTCGCGAGATTATTTCGCGGGTCGAACATCGTCCTTAGCAATCCGTAGATCTCGAGCTTCTCATTAACGCTGCCGCGTACCTGATCGACGGTGGTCAACAGCGCCGTCAGACCCTCCAACGCATAATATTCGCACTGCATCGGGATCAACACGCCATCTGCGGCGGTCAACGCATTAACGGTCAACATATTGATTGACGGCGGACAATCGATCAGCACGAAGTCATAAAGACCCAGCACCGGCTGTAACGCTTTTCGGAGCCGTAACTCACGACCGATTTCCTGCAACAGCTGGACCTCAGCCAGAGTGAGATCATCGTTCCCTGGCAACACAGCGAAATTACTATCAGGCGCGGTGACGATCGCATCAGCCGCGGTGCAATCACCAAGCAGGACGTCGCAGGCGCTTTGCTCGAGGTTCATCTTATCGACGCCGCTACCCATCGTAGCGTTGCCCTGTGGATCGATGTCGACCAACAACACTCGACGCTGCGTCGCAGCGAGCGACGCCGCCAGATTGACGCTGGTCGTCGTTTTTCCGACACCGCCTTTCTGGTTGGCAACGGCGATGACGCGAGTCATTGCTTGCTCCGATTTTGCTTGTGATGGGTCATGTCAGTCTGTGTAGCTCAACAATGTGCCGTTCTTCCGCTAATAAGGGTACCACTAGCGTGTGAGTTTCGAGTCGCCAGTTGTCGGCTAGCGGCGAGTATTCCTCGTAATCCTGCCGGCCTTTCATCGCCAGGATGACCCCGTCGCTATCAAGCAGCGGCGAAACCCTATCGACATAGTCCCCAAGCGAAGAGAAAGCGCGGCAAACGATAGTGTCAAACGCATCCGTTGTCGAGAACTGTTCAATCCGAGCGTGAGCCGTCTGGACATTATGTATACCCAAGGTCGCTGCGACATGGTCGATAAACCGCAGCTTCTTGGCGTTACTGTCCAGCAATATCCACTCGCGCGCAGGCTCTACGATCGCAAGCGGTAAGCCAGGAAAACCGGCGCCGGTACCGACATCTAATAGGCGTGAGCCACGCAAAAACGGCTGAATCGATAGACTGTCGAGCAAGTGTTTTCGCAACATGGCGTCGGGCGCCTTTATCGCGGTCAGGTTGTAAGCGCGATTCCACTTCAAGAGCTCATTGATCAGTGCCAGCATTTGCTCCTGTTTGGCGGCATCAAGATCCAGGCCGAGCGCTGTCACGCCCTTGGCTAAATCTGCTGACAAATTGGGTTGGTGGCTCGCTTGCATGACGTCCGCAGGGTAAAACGGGCTCGGAAGACTATCAAAGACCGGCCTTTCAAACACCTTTAATGTGTCACGCCAGCGCGTCACCACAGGACAGCGCGTCGACGATGGAGAACACGCTGCCGGATCGGCGAACACAGATCCACATGCGATCCCGCTTGCTCGGACGCGATCCAAAAAAAACCCCGGCAGCCAATGGCTACCGGGGTTCGATGCGGGTTAGCGCCTGGTCTTAGCGATTCAGGATCCGCAGTTCAACGCGACGGTTGGCAGCTTTGCCTTCCGCGGTGCTGTTGTCTGCAACCGGGTTCGCTTCACCGTAACCTCGCACTGACAGGTTGTCGCCGTTCGCACCGGCGTTCACAAGATAGTTGCGAACACTGCGTGCACGACGCTCTGACAGGCTTTCGTTGTAAGCCGCTGCACCATCACTGTCGGTGTGACCAGCAACTTCAACCACGAGGTCTGGGTTCTTGCGCAGCGTTGCTGCCGCACGGTCCAGACGGTCGGTCGCCGAAGGCAACAGACGATCAGAGTTGGTTTCGAAATTCACGCCACGCAACTCGATCACATCCTTGATCTCACAACCGCGGACATCGACACGAACGCCTGCAGTGGTGTTCGGACATGCGTCCTGGCTGTTGACGACGCTGTCGCCATCGTCATCGAGCTCACAACCTTTGGCGTCAACGCTCGCGCCGCGCGGTGTGTTCGGGCATTGGTCCATGCCGTCAGCGACACCATCACCGTCGGAATCGACTGTGATTGTGCAACCCTTAGCATCGACACGATCGCCGCGCGGTGTGCTTGGGCATTCGTCTTTGCTATCGACAACACCATCGCCGTCACTGTCGAGCTCGCAGCCGCGACTGTCGACCGAAGCGCCTGCTGGCGTGTTCGGGCACTGATCCGCCATGTCTGCGACGCCGTCACCGTCGGTATCAATGATCCGGCTCTTCGGATCGCCAAAAGCGAACTGCAAACCAGCGCTGAAGATGTTGTCGCTGAACTCTGTACCGTTGAGTTCTGCACGATGACGATACTGCAGGCGGAACGCAAAGCGGTCAGACGTACTCAAGAATACGCCAGCACCAACGCTGCCATTTAGCGTGTTGTCATCGTCACCGCCAACAAAGTCTTTTTGTAAGTTACTGACGCCGGCCAACAGGTAAGGCGAGATCAAAGAGTCGCGATTGAAAACGGCCAAGCCGTTTACACCGAGTTCCAAATGATCTTGTCCATTCGGCCCGCCCAGCGCGCTGTAGCTTGCTGTATTTGCAAACGCTTCGATGTTCCAACGAGGCGTGTAAGCGTAACCAACAGTCAGAGCGAAGCCATTGCTGTCTTCAACGTCACGATCTTTGTCGTCGTCAACAAGTTCCCAAGAAGGGGTGATGTATACCTGGCCTTCTCCGTCCCCAGAGAAAGCGGGTACAGCCAGTAATAGGCCTGTGAGCGCGAGCAGTACGCGCTTGGAAATTCCGGTCGGCATTGTCATTCTCCTGAAAGTTTTACCGATATACCTGCGGCGCTATCTTTGCGCCGTTTCAGGCAGGCATATTGTGAGGGTTTGATGGGCGAGGCTCAACCAAAAACTGTGGTTTTTTCGCCATAACAGATAAAAGTTAACGCTTTTTTACAAGGCTTTTTCCAGCGTTTTTCTTGTGTTTTTTGGTGTTGCGTTTCAGGCCTCAGTCGGTCGAGTGGCCAACCAATGACGCAATCCTTGCACGTTCAGCTTCACATCCATCGCAAGCCATTCATCCCGCAGGGAGGGCGCAATCGACACACCATGATCGTCGACACGCTGAACCAAATACGCCATCAATGCACGCTCCATGACGTCATCATCGGCGTGCTCGTGAGACAGCGCGATATCGACGAAGGCATCGAGATCCCGATGCAGCTGTTTGGCCAAGGACGGCAAGCCATCGACGCGGCTGTAGTGGGTCAAGATGGCAAACCGCGCACCCGTGTCGACAATCCGGTCAACCGAAGCATGTGCCGCTTCAGGGTCGAAATGCACGGGCGTTGTCGTCGGGAATACCAAAGCCCCGTTGGCACTATCAAACACGCGATAGGAAATGCCGAAGCTATCACCTGTGAAAATACCGCCTGCATCGGGATGCCATAGGCAATAGTGATGACGCGCATGCCCTTCGGTATAAATCACTTCCAGTGAGCGGCCACCTAAGGTGATGATGTCGCCGTCTTTCGGAATCTTCAATCGAGACTTCGGCACCGGCTCGATCTCGCCATATAGCGCGCGAAATCGTTCTTCGCCGTACACTGCGGTGGCTCCAGCGACAAGCTTGGCGGGCGAGGCCATATGCCAAGAGCCACGTGGGTGTACGACAAGCTCGGCATTCGGCAATGCTTTCATCAGCAGGCCCGCGCCACCGGCGTGATCGAGGTGGATATGGGTCAAGAAGACATAGCGTACGGCCTCGGGGGCCAGTTTGAGTTGCGAAAGCGCCGCCAACAAACCTGGCACACTGCTGTTCACCCCGGTGTCAACGAACGCGACTTCGTCTCCAGCCACCATGATATGGCTCGCGTCTAGACCGGGACGCACATAGTGGGTATCCACGGAGTAGATATGACCGCCACAAGCATCTACCCGTGCGGTGTCAGCGAATGTTTCTGTCATGATACGGCTGCTCGCCTTATGAAAGGCGGGAGTGTGGAACAACTGGCTGCCGCTGTCGAGCGGAGACAAGGAATAACATGAGCGACAATCCAGAGAACATCGTCTTGGTATTAGGCGATCAGCTCGACACGGAACACGCAGCGATTCAAGCGGCCGATCCAGCACGCGACCGAATCGTGATGATCGAGTGCGTCGAGGAAGGATCGCACGTTGCGAGCCACAAGCACCGTACGGTTCTGTTCTTATCCGCCATGCGTCATTTCGCTGAATCGAAGAGAGAGGAAGGTTGGCGCGTGGAATACACACCGCTGGACGCTGGTCGCGAATCGATCGTGAACGGGCTGGCCACAACGTTTGCCGAGACGCCAACCGCTGCGCTTTGGGCTGTCGAACCTGGCGAATGGCGATTGAAGGACGCTATCGAGAGATTTGCGGCCGAACATTCCATCCCACTGCGTTGGTTTGAAGACAGTCACTTTCTGGCGAGCCACGAGCGATTCGAACAGTGGGCGAGCAAAAGAAAACAACTGACCATGGAGTTCTTCTATCGCGAGGAGCGCAAACGCCTGAACATTCTGATGGATGGCGACCAGCCGTTGGGCGGCGAATGGAACTACGACAAGGACAATCGCAAGTCGTTTCCGAAGAAAGGGCCCGGTGCCCTGCCGGCGATCCCACGCTTCGAACCCGATGCCATGACGCGTGAGGTGATTGATGCCGTTAACACGGTATTTCCAGATCACCCCGGTCGCACTGACAATTTCTCCTGGCCCGTCACGAGAGCGCAAGCACTGAGCGCGTTACACCAGTTCATCGACGAGCGCCTTATCGGCTATGGCCGCTACCAAGATGCGATGTGGCAGTCCGAGCCGTTTCTCTATCACGCGTTGATTTCATCGTCGATCAACTTGAAGTTGCTCAACCCCCGTGAGGTTGTTGCGGCAGCAGTCGAGGCGCATCAAGACAATCCAGACACCGCGCCATTATCGGCGGTTGAGGGCTTTGTACGCCAAATCATCGGCTGGCGAGAGTTCATACGGGGTGTGTACTGGCTAAAGATGCCCGAGTACCGGTCCCGCAATCATTTTGACCACCAACAACCGCTGCCAGAGTGGTTCTGGACCGCTAACACCGAGATGAACTGCTTACGCCAGTCCATTGGTGACACGCTTGAGAATGGCTATGCCCATCATATTCAACGACTGATGATCATCGGCAACTATGCAACGCTCGCCGGTCTTCTACCGCAGGCGGTCTGCGACTGGTATCTCGGTATCTATGTTGATGCGATTGAGTGGGTCGAGTTGCCGAATACGCTAGGCATGGCACTGCACGGAGACGGTGGTGTCGTGGGCAGCAAGCCCTATGTCGCGAGCGGCAGCTACATTAATCGAATGAGCAACTACTGCGATAACTGCCGTTTTAACGTCAAAGCGCGTAGCGGGGACGACGCCTGTCCGTTCAATACGTTGTATTGGGATTTTCTGCGCCGGCACCGAGCGGCATTAGGCAAAGCGCCACGCATGAATATGGTGCTCAAGAATCTCGATCGTTGGGAAGCATCAGAACTTGATGCCATCAGCGAGCGGGCAGCGTCGCTGCGTGATCAACCTGTCTAATCAGTACAGGTCGCGGATTTAGTCCTAAAAACGGGGTGCACGGTGGGAGTCAACGTCCCACCGCGCTAACCATCATTCGTGTTTGGTCGTGTAAAGACCTTTTTGCGCAGCAAAGTAAGCGGCCAGTACTTCGATGTCTTCGTCACTGAGCGCTGCAGCAAGGCCACCCATCACCGCGTTTTTGCGCTGATTTTCACCATTGGTCTCTGTCGCGTTCGCCAATCGATATTGCTTCATGGCGTTGGCGAGATAGTCTTCGTGTTGGCCAGCGAGATTTGGCCAAATGGCGTTGACGCTAATGCCCTTCTCGCCATGACAGGCCACGCAAGCCGCCGCTTTTTCTTTGCCTTCACTCACACCGGATGTCACCGCTGGAGCATCTTCGGCTTCTCCACGGCTCGCGAAGTAAGCGGCGATATCCGCGATATCCTGATCCGACAGAGAACCGGCCTGCGCCTGCATCGTAGCGTGGCTGCGCTCACCCGAACGGTAGGCCTTCAACGCAATTTCGATGTACGCGGCGTGCTGACCGCCGAGCTTCGGTACGCGATAGGAAGGATAAGGATTCCTATAACCCGGAATACCGTGGCATCCCAGGCAGGTGTAGGCGAGTACTTTACCGGCTTCGACATCGCCTTCCGCTTGCGCGGGAGAGGACAGTAGAGCTGCCACAAGCAATGGCGCTGCCAACGCAAGGCAACGAACGCTGTCAAGAAACTTGGTCATGTGATTTTCCGCATTGTTTGAGCGACGCCGGCTGGCGCGCTTCCGGTGCCCCAATGCACCGTTTTTCCAGCGGTGAATGGTAATCGTTCGCCTAGCTGATTTCCAGAACGCTGTCACATCTGGACAGCCGATAACCGCGCGGGTTAGACGTATGTCTGACAGTAAAGTACATTCGCCGTGAACAAGTACCGGATAGTCACAATGCGCAAGTTCCTTTTTGTTATCTCCATATTGTTGGTCGTGCTCGCCCTCGGCGGGCCTTGGTTAATTGGTCAACAGATCGAGAAAACGACGCTCGGTAGCGAGCAGGATCTGGCAACATCCCTCCCGCCCTGGGCAGAGCTCGTCGATGTCGAGTTCAAACGAGGCTGGTTCGGCTCGGCCAGTCGCTACCATATTGTGCTGACGGAAGATGCACCGCCGGCAGTGCGTCAGTTGATTGGAAATTTTGCGGGTTTCGGTGACCAGCCTGCGCTGATCGTCAACAACGGCATCCAACACGGGCCACTGATCGGCCTATTTACGCCGGCCGCTGCCGAAATCAATAGCGATTTTGCTGTCGACAATGGCAATGGCGAAGTAACGACGTTGCCCCTGCTGACGCAAACCCGCATCGGGCTGACCGGCGCACTGGGCCTGAATTGGAAAATGGGCGGCTTGTCGTTAAAGCAACCCGAAGGTGGTGTCACCGCCGGCGAGTCATCTGGCAAGCTCAAAGTCTCTAGTGATCAGCGCCGTATCGCATTGGAGCTTATCGCCGACGCACTAACGATTTCTCGCCGCGGGCAAACCGTACTTTCGCTCGAGTCCGTGGTCTCAGAAAATACGCTGGAGATCGGTTCTACAGAAACAACACTCGACTCAACCTATCGCTACGACGACACATTCGATACGCTGGCACGTCGCGCGATCAGCGGCGATATTGGCGTTCGCGGCATCGCGAGTGAGGCATTACCGGGCGCGTTGGCGCTACTCGGCAAGATTCAGAGTGACAAACCCAACAACACTGAGCTCCAGGCGCTTTTGCAAGCGAGCTTACCCACACTCGTCGGCCTATTGGCGGAGACTCCCGTCGTCGAATGGCGGCAGCAGCTCGACCAATCAGCGGGCGAGACGTTCAGTGACGTGAAACTAACGCTCGCACCACAGTCAGGACCGATGAACTATCAATCCTATGTCGAGCAGCTCATCGCTGACATGTTGGTCACCGTCGATTTCTCCGCACCGATCGAGTTGGTGGAATCAGGAACCAGTCGCAATGCACTGCTGACCAACGCGCTCGCCATGGGCATGTTGGAAAAAGACAAAGACGCAGGCTTGTATCGTATGGATCTTGACTACGAAAACGGTGAAGCCACCGTCAATGGGTTACCACTGCCACTCGGTATGCAGCGCTAGCGCGCTACGCCACGCTTTCATCCGCGCGATAACACGCGACGCGATAAGCACCGTCGGTGGTCAGCGGCGGACGCTTCGCTCGGCATTGTTCCGTCACCATCGGGCATCGGCTCGCATACGAGCAGCCTGCCTTTAGGTTCCATGGTGGCGGGATATCGTCCGTCATCATCGTTCTTTTCTTACCCCGCTCGATCGCAGGGTCCGGCACTGGCACTGCGTCCAACAGTGCTTTCGTGTAAGGATGCGCCGGCGTTTGGTACAGCCGCGCGGCGGGCCCTTCTTCGACGACCCGTCCGAGATACATCACCACGACGCGATCCGACACCTGACGAACCACGGCGAGATCGTGAGAAATAAATACGATCCCGAGTGACAGCTCCTTCTGCAGGTCCGCCAACAACTCGAGAATCGAGGCCTGTACCGTTACATCCAGTGCGCTCACAGCCTCGTCACACACCAACAACTTCGGTTTGGATATCAGCGCACGCGCGATCCCGATACGCTGGCACTGGCCGCCGGAAAACTCGTGGGGATACCGCACCAAGGCATCCGCATCCAAACCAACACGCTCGAGCAACGTGACAATCTGCGCCCGTAAAGACGCAGCATCCGGATACATGCCATGCACCTCAGCCGGTTCGGCAATGATCTGCTCGATCGTCTGACGCGGGTTGAGGCTACCCAAAGGGTCCTGAAAAACGAACTGCATGTCCCGTTTTGCGCGTTTCAATGCCGCACCACGCAATCGCAACAAATCATCACCGAGGTAACTCAAGGTACCGCTGTGCCGACCACGGTCCAGCAATGCGCGCGCCAACGAAGACTTGCCACACCCTGACTCACCAACAATCCCAACGGTCTCTCCCGGCCTGACAGTGAGACTGACTTTTCTAACGGCGGTGAAGTGGCGTCGCCGCCAGCCTTGCCTTGGCATCGGATAACGAACAGAAACATCATCAGCTATTAACACAGGTTCCGCGGCCGGGTCTGGGCCACTGCGCGCGGCAACTGGTTTATCAAGCCGCGGCACCGCTTCCAATAATGCCTGCGTACAACGCGTCGCAGGTGCAGCGAAAACGTCACGTGTGTCGCCTTCCTCTATCGCGACGCCTTGCTGCATAACAATCAACCGGTCACAACTGCCGGCAACAACGGCTAGATCATGGCTGATCATGATGAGCGCGGTCTTGAACGATGCTTGTAGTTCTGACAATAGACTAAGAATGTCGGCCTGAACCGTCACATCGAGTGCCGTCGTCGGCTCATCAGCGATCAGGATATCGGGCCTGCACAATAGCGCCGCAGCGATCAGCACGCGCTGCCGCATACCGCCAGAGAACTCATGGGGATAGCTTCGAAGACGTGTCTTGGCGGCGGGAACCTTGACCGCGTCGAGCATACGCGTGACCTCAGCGAGCGCCATATCGCGACTCATTTGTCGATGCGCCGTCAGCACCCGGCTCAGCTGCTCGCCAATACTGATGTACGGATTCAGCGCCGTCATGGGATCTTGGAACACCGTTGAGATGCGTCGGCCACGAATGTCCCGCAGCAATTTGTCGCCGATATTGAGAATCTCTTTGCCATCTAGCCGTACGCTGCCGCTCGCCTCACCATTTTCTGCCAGCAAGCCGAGGATCGCGGCCATCGACTGGCTCTTTCCAGAACCTGACTCTCCGACGATCGCTAACGACTCACCAGCCTCCAAGCGGAAGCTGAGGTCGCGTACGGCTTCGATCACCCCGACCGGTGTTCGAAAGCGCACTTGTAGATCATCGACACATAGCAAACTCATCGATGACCATCCCGTGGATCTAATGCGTCGCGCAGCCCATCACCCACGAAGTTCATGCATAACAACGTCACGGCGAGTAATACGGATGGAATGATCAATGTCCAAGGTGCTGTCGACATGAATGGCGTGCCGTACTCAACAAGATCGCCCCATGATGTCATCGGTGCCTGCACGCCCAGGCCGATAAAACTTAAGAATGACTCGATCAAGATCACCTGTGGGACGGTCAGCGTCGCATAGACGATCACGACCCCGAGCAGATTCGGAACGATATGGCGCGTAATGATCCGAAACCGCGAAGCGCCGACCATTTCTGCCGCCTCGACGAACTCGCGTTGTCGCAATGTCATTGTTTGGCCGCGGACAATGCGTGCCATATCCAGCCAATTCACAGCACCGATCGCGACAAAGATGAGAAAGATGTTTCGGCCGAACAACACCATCAGCAAAATGACGAAAAACATGAACGGAATGGCATAGAGAATGTCCACGAGCCGCATCATAAAATGGTCGGTGCGCCCACCAATGTAGCCCGCGGTCGCGCCATACAACACACCGAGCACAAGACTCACGAGTGTGGACACCACGCCGACCAACAGCGAAATACGCCCGCCTTCCATCGCTCGCACAAAAAGATCCCGGCCAAGATCATCGGTTCCAAAGAAGCGATAGTCGGTGAAGGACGGCGGCAACAAGACGGAGGAATAGTCGTGGGTCTGATAATCATGTGGCGACAACCAAGGACCCACGATAACCGCGAGCACAATCAACGCCAGCAAAAACAATGAGAACTTCACCGACTATCGCTTCTTCGGAACCGATGATCTTGGCCGGGATCTTTTTGTGCGAGCGATGGAAGGCGGGCGTA
>JBCAZE010000250.1:0-3261 GCA_039700805.1 Pseudomonadota bacterium
ATCTCGATACAAGAAGTCCGCCGGACTATCGTTGATTTGATCGGTTGTGCCGAGAAATTCCGCGGAGTTCGCAAGCGTTTCTATTGATACGGCAGAGCACGCCGCGTTGGGATCGGTCCATATTGAGATGGCCAAGACTGGATCTGCCGACTCGAGCCGTTGGAAACCATGCACTGCATTGTCAACGAGCGATCTCATTTCGAGCCGATATAGAACGCGGTCAAAATTCATGAGTCAGATCCAACCATAGTGTCGGCGACGTATTGTCGATCCGGAAAAAACGATTTCCAAAGGCGCGTCAGATCTGTGGCACTGGTCGCTAGGCCATCAGCGCGTCGGCGATCTTTTGCCTTTGCGATTCGAACTGCGCTGGGGCTATGGCTTTCAAAGCGTCGGCTGTAAGAAACGTATGCAGGGCGAACTGAAGCAGAGCCCCGGCATACTCATTCGGTGTGATCAACGCTTGCGCATAACTTGCAGCCCAGTCGCGCTCTGTCATTCTCTGCTCCAATGCTTGAATGAGGTCTGCGCGTGACGGTGTCTGAACGCCAGCATCCGATAGCGTTTCGATGATGAGCTCGATGACTGAGTCGGTGAGTTTCGATTCCATTGACGAGGGTCGTTGCTTCTCGTCCGGCGCTACCAGCCGTTACTTCCAGATTCTCGGGACAAAACGTCTTCGATCTCCGCGACGAATCTGCGTTGGCTGTCCGACGCGCCGGTGCCTAGCGCGGCAACTTCTCGGAGCAAGGTTATTGACAGTGTTTTTTGTTCGTCCGTGAAGCTCTCCAAAGATGGCTTCAGGATTTTCTCAACATTCGGGTACACCTCATCGCCAGGGCCCAAAAGAAAAATGCTGGACCCAAACAGCTGCACGGCATCTTGTTCCGTCAAATTGAATGTAGATCGATAGAGTGCTTTGAGTTTTTCCTTTTCTTCGATCGAGATGTCGCCGTCAATCTTCGCCGTTGCCGCAGCTAGCAGCGCGATGGCGTCGATAGAGTTTTCGATTCGAAAAGCTGGATTACCCGTCAATTGTTGGCGCCAAGCCCGCCGGCGCTTCCACGCCCATGGGTTGAACCAGCCAAGATCAACGCCCAAGCGTTCAAGCGCGTAAAGCACGCCCGCGAGGGCGGAAAGAAAAGCGATCAATACGTGCACGATAATTCCCCGATTGTTTCGCGTTTGCTGTTCTCTTTGTTGTCGAACTAATGGCGCGAGCGCAATGAGTGCGTTATCAGCATTATTCTCATGATTTCAGGGTTCATTCAACCTCCTTCTTTATCACCATGATCTTACTCGTCGTATTCAGTCTTTCTCTGCCGAACGCGGTGCCGAGGTGCACCAACGCCTCATGCGGTGATAAGTGGCGTGCAGCATCAACACAGTGGATACTTTGTCATAGTCACAATCGGTTACGCGTCTGAAGCGCCATAAGGGGATCTATGCAGCCCTTGCTCAAAAGAAGACAGTGTCCCGGGGCATTGATGTTTCTTGCAGCCCTCTGCGGTACCCCGGGTTATGCCGAGTCTGTACAAGTTGGCAACACTCACTATTCCCTTCAGTTGATGACTGTTGATGGAGCGGGGACATCTGTGGCCGTAGGTGACTTCAATGAAGACGGCTTTCCTGACTTGGCTGTTACCAGTAAGTCCGATGGTGGCGTGTTCATATTCACCGGAGGCAAGCAAGAGAGCTTTGCGCCGCTTGCGCGCTATGATGCCGGTCGTGAACCGTCCGAGATCGTCGCTTCCGATTTGAACGGCGATGGTCATCTCGACCTTGTCATCGCCAATCATGAGACCAGATATGTCACTCTGTACGACGGCGATGGAAAGGGCGGGTTCTCGCCCGCCGAGGCGTCACCGCTTTCGATTGATGTGTCACCCCATCCTCACATCGTTCGCGTCGCAGACGTCAATGACGACGACGTGCCAGACCTGATCGTGGATAACAGGGACAAGAATGGCCTGTTGCTAATCGAGGGTTTGGGCGACGGTCGATTTAGCAGTCGCGGCAGGGAGATCCCCACCGGTGGTGACCCATATCTCGGATTCGCGATAGACGATATCAACGCGGATGGCTTACCAGACTTCGTCACTCCGAACACAGATCATCTCGGTGTCGCGCTGGGAAAGGGAACGCAAACGCTCGCGTACGAGACATACAAGCGGATTGCAGCGGACAGACCTTTTGCGGTTAAGCTCGTGGATTTAAACGCAGACAAGTATCTGGATATTGTCTACGCATCCATGACTGGCATCGTCTCTGTGTTTTTCGGAGATGGGTCTGGCGAATACAACGCTACGAATAAGATGGCAATGGATTTTGCTGCAGGAGCCAAACGCATCGCACGGGGCGACATCAACGGTGATGGCGTTGGCGATGTCATGATCAGCAACTGGTCGACCGACGTTATGGTTGTCTTCGGGAGCGACACCGTCCTCGTTAGTCACAGATTCAAGCCGGAGGGCATCGAGAATCCTTGGATGTTGCAGATATCCGATCTAAACCGCGATGGAAAAGCAGACCTGATTGTAGCGGACGGGAGTGGCGACAAGGTGGCTGTTTATATGAGCACTACCCGAAATGCACTCACTGGAGACAAGAGTTCAAGGCAATGAGAGCTTCCCGTGAGAACAGAGAGGGTCTGCTGTAGCAGGGTCCTGTTCAACAAACGCCTCTACTTGACCGTGATTCAGTGTTTTTACGGTTGTTGCCAGTGACACCAACGAATCAACAAGCGCTTTGCCGCCAGGCGTAGAGCTAGCCCCTACCTTTGAAAGCGTACCATCGGGTTTCAGCTCGACGTTGAATGTCGATGATTCGAAAAACGCAGCATCGTAGCGAACCAACCATTGTTGGGTCGTGTCCGCTACCAGCTTAGATTCTTCAACGACGGTTGGCAGACATTTCTTACCGTCGGGGCCGGTGATCCAGTGCGTCAATTCACCTTTCGAATTGAGAATACGGTCTTGCAAATACACAGACTTCTTAACGGTTAGTGGATGAAAAAGTACGCCTGGGTAAGTGCCCTTGCAATCGCCGTCTTTGCACGCTGTGTTTGGGTTCGTGTGTGTATAGAGTTGGCCTGCGCAGCCGCTTAACGTAAGTGTTGCTGCTAGTGTCGTGATGATTCGCATGGTCGTCTCCTCTCCGTTGAATCGTAAGAGTCCTATTCATTGGTTTTCGCTGTCTCTTACCTTATCTGTGTCTCCAGCACGCAATACCTCTCAGAAAAAATTGCAGATCTTTGAGATC
>JBCAZE010000251.1:0-3258 GCA_039700805.1 Pseudomonadota bacterium
CGAGCTCGAAACTGATCAGCGAGTGCTGACGGCGCGTTTTGTGAATGATCCTAGCAACCAGCGGTTCCGTTTCTTCACTGATGCGCCAGACTCGAGTTTCTTCCAGGTTGCAGCCGGCATGTCGATGGTTTTCGAAAACGGCCTGGCCGCTTATGCGGATTATGAGTCATTGCTTGGCTATAACAACTTGAAGTCCAGCACCTTGACGCTAGGGTTGCGTTTCGAACGTCGTTTCCGATAACGATATTCTCGTCAACGACACTCAGAAGCACGCTTCGGCGTGCTTTTTTTGTCCACAGCGTCGTTCTCGGTTTCGGCGTATTGATCGCCACGGCATAATGACGATCGGCGCCTAATGCGCCCAAAAAGGGGAGTCGATTTTGGTGAATTGGTGTCGTGTCTGCTTGATGTCCGTTGTCTGTATCGCTGTGTACGGTTGCGCGGTCTCGCATAGAAGTACCAACGAGGCGACGATGCCAAGCAGCGATATCTGGCTTGAGAGTTGTACGGCCAATGCGGGTTGGGACAAGCCAGGCCCACCGTTTCGCATCTATGGTGGCAGCTACTATGTCGGTACCTGCGGTATTGCGGCCATTCTGATCACCGGTGACGAGGGGCATATCCTGATTGACGGCGGCACCAAGGTCGGTGCTGGATTGATCGCCAAGAATATCCAGTCATTGGGTTTCGCGCTTGATGACGTCAAGATTATGCTGCACAGCCACGAGCACTTTGATCATGTGGGCGGGCTTTCATCGTTAGCCACGATGACCGGTGCTGACGTCATCGCATCTGCTGCAGCGGCACCGGTGCTCCAATCCGGCGAGTCGGCAGTTGATGATCCGCAAGCAGGCATGCATGCACCATTTGAACCGGTGAATGTGAAAGACATCGTGTCCGATGGAGAAACGGTTCAGTTGGGGCAGTTGCGTATTACAGCAATCGCGACGCCCGGTCACACGCCGGGTGCACTCAGTTGGTCATGGCACGAATGCACTGAGTCGGGGTGTAAGTCGATCGTCTACGCTGACAGCTTGTCACCCATCAGTCGTGATGGATATCGTTTTAGTGACAACCCCGGTTACGTAAGTGCGTTTCGCGAAGGGCTTTCTAAACTCTCTGATACACCTTGCGACGTTTTACTGACGCCGCACCCAATCTCTAGCCAAATGCACTATCGTCTCTCAACGTCTAAGTTCGACGACGCCGCATCTTGCAGTGAGTTTGCATCCCATATCGGACGCTGGCTGGATCGACGATTGGCGGATGAGCGCGTTGCCGAATGACGACGAGCACGTTATGGGGTGCTACACGCCCATGAGCCCTGTGATGATCCCGATGACAAACATACCGATAAACAAGCCGACGATGATGATCCCAGCCGTATCTAAGGTCTTGGTCATGGCATAGCCTGGCGGACAAGCGAGTGCGGCGATTCCAACGAAATAGTTAACGAACGGTACGATCAATAACAGTGTCAGCCAGCCGCTCCACCCAATGTTCTTGAGGCGTACGAAGCCCAAGTATAGTGTTGCGAAGAATCCGACGATCATCGCCAAGCCTAGGATGATGTCGCCGACGAACATTGATGCAAACACCACAATTCCGATAGCGAAGTTGGACAGAAAATAGGGCAGGCGCTGAAGCCCTGGCATCGTCTCGATGTTGATCGCAACGTCAACATCAGAGCGCGGTGTCGCGTAAGGTGATCCGCCTGTTGGTTGTTCTGCCATCGCGTTTTCTCCGAGATGGTGATTACTTCTTTTTCTTGGCTCTTAACGCTGCATCATGCGCTAAGCGTCCCCAACGCAGCGCCTCATCCGGATCATCAAAAATCGACTCCGGTGCGAGATGGTATGACATTTTGTTCGTCTTGCCTTTGGCCGTGAACTCAAAGGCCGGCAGGTCATGTTGTTCAAACACCGGACGAGACTCTGCATCGACCTTTAAGTACAGCTCATCATCCGCCACGAGTCCAATCATAATGCCGTCATAGTAGATGCCATGACCGCCGAACATTTTGCGGGATGAAATGGGGCCGAGTGGTTCGAAAATCTCGTGCAGATAGGAGACAAATTCGCTCATGTAACGAGCGTACCGCAAAAAGAAAGGCCGACACAAAGGTCGGCCTTTCGATCGTCTCTCAGAAGAGTGACTAGCTCGGCTTTCTGAACACCATAGTCATGCGATCAGACTCACCAATCGCGATGTACTTGTCTTTGTCCTCGTCGCCGAGTGTCAGTGTCGGCGGTAGCGTCCAGACGCCTTTCTCCCAATCCGCTGAATCCTTCGGGTTGGCATTGATCTCTGACGTCTTAACGAGCTCAAAACCGCTCATCTCGAATAGCGCGATAACTTCAGATTGCTTGAGATAGCCACGATGACCTCGGGTAGCTTCCCACGCGTCATCTTCGGGCGCGCGGTGCTGCACGATGCCGACAATGCCGCCGGGTTTCAACATGCCATAGAAGTGTTTCAGCGTCTCATCGGCGAGATTCTTTCGAGACAGACCATGGAAGCCACGGAATGTCACTATCGCATCGACGCTGTCTTTCAGCGCCGGCGCTTCATCGACTTCGAAAGCTTTGATGTTATCGCCGGAGATGCCTGTCCATTCGGTGACGCGGCCAGGGAATGTGTCTGGAAACTGTTTGCGGCGCGCGTTGCGCTCTGGATCTTGACCTGCGTGGTATTTCTCTACGTCGGCGCCAAGACCAATGTACGTCCCTTTCGACGCGACGTAAGGCGCGAGTATTCTGGTATACCAACCGCCGCCGGGGCCGTATTCAGCGATCGTCATAGACGGTTTTAAGCCAAAAAAGCGCAACGTCTCAGCTGGGTGCCGATACTGATCTCGAGCGCTGTCATCAGCGCGATACTCAGCGGTCAAAATGTCGACGGGCTTCATCGCCTTTTCTTCGTGGTGACCGCCAAGTGCGGGCGCCGCGATGAGCAAAGCCGCTGAAACTACGAAACCTCTGGTCAAACGCATGTTCTGGGTACTCCATATGCACAAAGTGGGAGCAGAATAACATACCGTTTGTCGTATCGGGGTTAGGCCATTCATGGCCTCCGCGGCATACCGTTCATCCTGGACATCGCCGCTCTCGACCATCCCTGGCCTCCGCGGCATACCGTTCATCCTGGACATCGCCGCTCTCGGCCATCCATGGCCTCCGCGGCATACCGTTCATCCTGAACATAAAAAAACCGGCCTGACTCGGGGGGCGAGAGCAGGCCGGTTCCGAAAGGCGGGTC
>JBCAZE010000252.1:0-3252 GCA_039700805.1 Pseudomonadota bacterium
CGGAAGCGTTGAGGTGTTGTTGACAGAGCGGGCCGCGCATTTGAAGCACCATCCGGGGCAGATCAGCTTTCCTGGCGGCGCGAGCGAGCCGGATGATAGGGGCCTCGCTGAAACGGCGATCCGTGAGACGGCCGAAGAAGTGGGTATCGCGGTCCCGGCGATTGATGTGATCGGCTATCTGCGACCGCAGTGGACCATCAGTAGCTACGCGATGACGCCTGTGGTGGCTCTCATTCAAGGCCCGATCGCCCCGGTTGTGGACCAACAAGAGGTAGCTGACGCTTTTCTTGTCCCGGCCGAACGGATTTTTGAGCGTCGTTTCCAAGCGGTGCAACGGCGTAGTTTTGAGGGCATGGAGTTTGATGCGGTGGAGATTAATTGGGGCGAGAAACGGATCTGGGGCGCGACCGCTACCGTTATTCAAAGAGTAACGAAAATCATAGAAAACAATGAAATATGAGTGATATCGATAAATTACTTGAGATTATGGCGCGCCTTCGGGACAAGGATCGCGGCTGCCCTTGGGATCTTGAGCAGAACTTTGAGAGTATCGCGCCCTACACGATAGAAGAGGCTTGTGAGGTCGCTGACGCGATCGAGCGTGGTGCGATGGCAGAGCTCCCCGACGAGTTAGGGGACCTTCTGTTTCAAGTGGTCTTCTATGCCCAAATGGGGCGAGAGGCTGATTTGTTCGATTTCGAGGATGTCGTCGCAGCGATCTGCGAGAAAATGATTCGACGCCATCCCCATGTGTTCGGAGATGCCGAGCGTGGCGATGCCGCGCTTCAATTGACCCGATGGGAAGAGATCAAAGCCACCGAGCGCGCTCATAACGACGACAAATCCGCGTTATCAGGGGTGCCGACCACACTGGCTGGTCTAACGCGCGCATCGAAAATCGGCAAAAAAGCGGCCAAAGTCGGTTTTGATTGGCCTAACGCTAAAGGCGTTCTTGCGAAAGTGGTGGAAGAGACGCGCGAGGTTGCTGAGGCAGCCGATCGAGGAGACACGGATGCCGTCGCTGAGGAAATTGGCGATTTACTGTTCTCTGCGGCGCAACTCGCAAGACACCACGGTGTTGATCCTGAGCAGGCGCTTCGCGCTGCCACAAGAAAATTTGAAGGCCGTTTCCGTGCAATGGAGGCGGACGAAAAGGATCTTGCGTCGCTTGATGCCCCAGCGATGGAAGCCGCATGGGGCCGCGTTAAAAAAAGGAAATAGCAACGCTAACGTCGCGTTCAGCCTTGATTCAGTCTGCCGCACCTATCCTTGACGCCGAAACTAGCCAAATTGCATGGCTTCAAGGAGACAAAGCATGTTGAAGAAGAACCTCATTATCGCCAGCGCGGCATTGTGTTTGTTGGCTGGTGCTGCCGAGACTGCATCGGCAGATTACCCGCGGGCGGCCAATCGTGGCTATCAAGTCAACGACCAGTATGCCTACGCCAGGGTAGTTGATATCAAGCCATTGATTCGCACCGTTCGTGTCGAAGTGCCGGTACGTGAATGCTATGAGCAACCGGTTACCTATGAGACGCGGCGTCGCGGCAATGCGGGGCGTACTATCGCAGGCGGTATTATCGGCGGGTTGATCGGTAATCAGTTTGGTGACGGGCGCGGTCGAGATGCCATGACTGTGTTGGGGACCGTGATCGGTGCCTCCGCCGCCAATGCGGATCAACCGCGTGGGCAGTCTGAAACACGCCTCGAGCGCTACTGCGAGACGCGTTATGAGTATGAAGAGCGTGATCGCGTTGAAGGATATCGGGTCACCTATCGTTATAAAGGGGAGACCTATACGACCCGCACGAGCACCGACCCTGGTGACAGAATTCGTGTGCGTGTTCGGGTTCAGCCTTTGGTCGACTAACGAGGGTTGTAAATGGTTGTGTCGATTGCGACGTGTGACGTTGCAATCGACCGCCAAACCACTGAACATTAAGTGATATGCGTGTATTCGTCCTGACAATGTTGCTGTTATTGGCGGTTGTGCCGTGGCCGGTTTCGGCTTCGGAAGCCGGTTCCAATCAACCGCCATCAGTTGGCTCAAAGGCCGATACGTTTCAAGATCGCGTAACGCTCGAGCAAGCCGTCAAACAGGTTCGCAAGCGTTACGGTGGGCGTATCTTGAGCGCGGAGACAAGAGGTTCGGGCGACCGTCGAACGCATGTCATCAAAGTTCTCACTGATGAAGGCCGTGTGCACACGGTCAGAATCAGAGCGAACTAATCGGATAGGAGGCTGCCGTGCGGTTATTGCTGATTGAAGATGACGAGACGCTTCGGGAAACCCTGAAAAACCAGCTATTGGCCGACGGTTATCGCGTCGAGTCGGCGTCAGATGGCGAGGAAGGCTTGTATTTCGCAAGAGAATACCCGATAGACGTAGCGATCGTTGACCTAGGCTTGCCAAAAAAGAATGGCCTCGATGTGATTCGGGAATTGCGCGCCGAAGGCCGTACCTATCCAATTTTGATTTTGACGGCACGAGGTGATTGGCAGGACAAGGTTGATGGTTTGACCGCAGGTGCGGATGACTATGTCGCGAAGCCATTTCATTACGAAGAGCTTTCGGCGCGCATCAATGCGTTATTGAGACGATCCGGTGGCTGGGCGTCATCGGAGCTCGATTGCGGCGTGGTCAAGCTCGATACCGCTAAGCAAGTCTTGACGGTCAAGGATGAACCTGTCGAGCTCACCAGTTTCGAATACTCTCTGCTTGAGCACTTGATGTTACGAGCGGGTGAGGTGATCTCAAAGACTGAACTGACAGAACGGCTTTACGATCAAGACTTTGAGCGTGACAGTAACGTGATCGAGGTCTTTGTCGGCCGACTCCGCAAAAAACTCGATCCGGACAATACGTTGAAGCCCATCGAGACACTGCGCGGCCGAGGTTATCGATTCGCACTGGAGCGGGCCACTGCCTGATAGCAACGCATGAATTCGCTGCGGCTGCGTTTGCTAGCCCTGACCAGTCTGTTGATGACGGTCAGCTTCGCCATGCTCGGAGCAGGGATCAATCAGAGCTACGTGGCGGCATTAGAAGCGGCGCAACGTGAGGTGCTGGATAGCCAGGTGATCGCAGTGCTCGCCGCGACACAAGCGGAAGGCGAGAATCTCATCTTGCCGTATGACATGCCTGAACCAAGACTCAACTCACCGGGTTCTGGCTTGTACGCAAAGATTCGATTGTTGGACGGTGCTATCTATTGGCGCTCGGTTTCGTCTTTGGGGGTCGACCTCTCACCGG
>JBCAZE010000253.1:0-3245 GCA_039700805.1 Pseudomonadota bacterium
TTCTCAGCGTGCGCTTGCGGCGTCACACCACATGCCAATGCCGATACCAATGCTGCTACAACTACTTTTTTCATGATCATCTCCTCAAGACTCGGGGCCACGCCCTGCTGTTTTCTACGGTGTCTATTGCAACACCGTGTTGTGGAGAGATCGGGTTAAGAAAGTGTTGTTGTATCGCTCAAATATGGCGAATTATGGCGTTACTCACCGTTCGGTCAGCGCAACGAACGTACCGCCGTTGCGACGACACAACTCCCGCATCAATGCGGCGAACCGCTGACCTGGAATCTGTGCTTGCCCCGGCTGACCAAACAAAAATGGGAAACCAATGGCGTGTATACGTACACGTGGCCGGCCTGTTTCATCCGGTCGATTGATTCGATCAACGGCGCGGGCAACGGATTCGACCGAATTGCCACTGAAGTCATCACCAAAAACATACAAGCTAATCTTCTTATCGGGCGCCCAGAACGTACGGATAGCAGCATTGATTCCCTGCGTCGGATTCGAGTCGCTAAAGGCACGCCACGTCGCCATCTTCTGTCGAATCGCATCACGAAGGTCAGGTGAATCAGGTATCCACTTGCGGGCAAAACTTCCGAACAGATAGGCACCATTGTCATTCATGATTTGGATGCCTTTCACCGTCGGATAAACATCCAAGGTTTCATTAATTTTGCGCTGAACGAGATTCCAGCTAAACCGCTGCATACTGCCGGAAGTATCAATGATAAAAATAATGTACTCGCTATCGACCGGGATTCCGCCAAGCGCCGAATCTGCACCGGTTGATGCATTCGCTTGTAAACGACGCATTTCCGCGGTCAGGCGCTGCCGTGCCGCACGGAGCGCACCCACCTCCTCGCTCGCCACTTCGGCCTCTTGGTTTGAAGCCTCGTATTGCCCGAGGATCGTTGACAAATCGCCGCTAAGCTCGCTCACACGTTTCTGCTTCTCGGCCTGCTCTTCGTTGACAATAGACAAGTCGCGCTGCAAACGAGCGCTCTCGCCCCGGATCTCGAACAGCGTCTCCTCAAGTTCTTGAATCGTCCCTTCAAGATCAACGCGCGTGTTCTCAATCGTGGTCGGTTCGTAAATTCGCGTCAGGACCAACAAGAGGATGATCGCGCCAAACCCACAACAAATGCAGTCCAGGAACGACAAACTGAAACCATCAGGATCACGCCTTACTCTTCTTGCCATCGCCTCTACTCCTACGGCCAGTCGTCGCTGACACTCATAAACGAGCCGCCGGTTCGATACGCGAGACGCCAATACTCCGAGGGTGCCAATACGTCACCTTCCATGGGGTACATCAGCACATTAATCGGGATACTCCCCGGCAACCGTCTCACTGCTTGGCCAAACAAGGTTCGCCTTTCGCCGGCAGAAACAGTGCTCTTCGCTGGCGCATTGACGCCGACCGTCGGCAGGCCATCGACCAGCAGCAGGATATTGTCCGGTCGCGGGTCAAGACGGCGAGCGACACTGAACGCGTCATACAGGTTGGTGCCACCCGTCGGGGGATTCTCACGCAACGATTTTACGGCTTGCTCAAGCTGCGTACCGTCACCGACATCCAACCACACGCCATCGCTACCGGCGATCAATGGCTCGGCGGTATCACCGAACCGATAAATCTGGAACTGCGTATCTGGCAACAACTGTGTGGTGATCCAATCCACCGAAGCGACAGTCTGGCGCCACTTGGCCGCACGCAATTGCGCCTCTTTCGATTGGTTACGTCGCCGGATCACGTTGACGATTGTCTCGTCGAGCATACTCGCGGAGGCATCAACCAGAATGAGTGTTCGCTTGCCGCGCACCCGGAGACCGGTCAGATATTGTCGGGTACCGTCGCCGGTAAACGTCCTCACCTGCTTGCCCGTCGGGCCTGCTGTACTCGTCTCGGCGGCGAGTCGCCTTCTCGCCTCTTCCAGCTGCTTGATATCTGAACGCAGCTTCTCTTCGCTTTCACGTTTCGCTAACGTCGTACCGTCATACTGTGCCAACTGCTCCTGCAATTCTTGGATCCGTCGCAAAAGCTCAACCGATTCGTTATCAGCACGCGCAACTTCGTCATTGGCTTCCCGTATCGCATTGCGTAACACGACCAGGTTTTTGCGACCCTCGAGCACCTCTTGTTCGATCTTTCGAACCTCGCTGAGCTCCTCGGAAGTCTCGAGATCCGCCTGCTCAGAAACCGTGGCATTGATAATCATAAAGAACAGAATCACCGCGCCAAAACCGCAACTCATGCAGTCGAGGAACGATAAGCTGAATACATCGGTACGACGCTTTTTTCTCATTCCGGCACCACCTCACGCACGAGCTGAAACTCAACACCAGGCGTGCCTACACGCAGAAGATCCCCCGCTGCCAGCACCGCGTTGCCGCTCACTCGGTTTCCATTGAGAAACGTCCCGAAACGACTCATGTCGTTGACGACCACTTGAGACCCGTCGACGCGAATCTCACAGTGCAAACCACTGACACCTGCCGGCTGCCCCTCGAGCACCAACATACGCGGCCGATCGGGTGCGGCTTGCGCGCCGATCAATAACGATTGACCGCTGAGCCCGATCACCGTCGCGTCATGGACAATATGCGTCGGCGCGTTAGCTGCTGCCAATTCCGCAACGCCTGTCGGCACATTTGCGACCTGACCTGTGAGCTGGAAAGACTTTTGAACCCGACTCGGACCGCTATCTAGCGCCTGCGGTAACGCCTCCACCTGACGCGCTGCTGCGTCATCTTCGATGACAAAAAATTGCCCACCGACACGCGCGGCTAAGAAGGCAGCAAAACCCGGCAGGTTCGCCGCTGAACGTGTCAGTTGTAATGCCGGCGATCGTCCACCTGCCAGCGCGGCGCGTGCCATATCGCTAATTCTTTGATAGTGGTCAGCGACCGCATTAATCACATCGACGCGCGATACAGAAATCTCATGGGTCATACCGCCATGTGTCATGGTGAGCGCCGACGTCTCGCTACGCTCAACAAGGTCGAGCCAGCCGTGCAAGGCATCCGACATGATTTGCTCAGTCTCGGCGCTGTGCAGTGGATCGAAGCGACACTGTTGAACAAATTGCTGAGCAAAGAATTTAAGCCACAGCTCATTGAGCGCCGTCAGTCCACTCCCTTCCAGACTTCTGACGTCTGCCAACGTGCTTAGACCTGCCGTTTGATGCAAGTGGCTTACGGTCGCCGCCTGCAATGACAATTCAATATGCAGCAATGTCTGA